>JAJRRG010000056.1 GCA_024279675.1 Alphaproteobacteria bacterium | reverse complement strand
TCCGTCGCAAAATGATCTTGACAGTTTTGACCCAATTCATTCATAAAACTCATCAAGTTTAGTCATTTTAATGAGCAACACTCAAATCATACTGGAATTCATTTGGCCTCCCCCCGATCAAAACCCACCCAACAAAGACGATATTTGCCCTCCCATTCTATCCTGCGCAGTTTTGAATGCGCGGCGAGACAGGAGAGTGTCACCAAGGCCGCTGAGGAATTGCATTTAACGCAAAGTGCCATCAGTAGGCAGGTCAAAGAGCTGGAGGAGGCCATCGGTGTTAGCTTGTTTCGCCGGGTGGGGCGACGGGTTGTTTTAACCGAGGCTGGCAATAATCTGGCGGCGGAACTCAGTGTTGATCTGGATAATATTCGGCGAACAGTTCAGCGGGCCATCGCTGCCGGCGAACAGGGAACGGCGCTGCGGGTAGCCGTTTTACCCACTTTCGCCTCGCGTTGGCTGGTTCCCCGATTAAGTGAGTTCAACGCCCTTCATCCCGAGATTATGCTCAATCTAACGACCCGCCTCAAACCGTTTGACATGTCCAAGGAACGATTTGATTGCGCCATTCATTTTGGAACTGATGATTGGCCGGACACAAAGATGGTGCGCATTCTTGAGGAAGAAATGGTCGCGGTGTGCTCCCCCGCGTTCAAGAAAAACCATATTATAGTCGACATAAAGCAATTACAAGATTTGCCATTGTTACACTTGGAAACGCGCCCTATGGCGTGGACCGAATGGTTTAGTAAGTTTGGGACAACAAATCGACAGGTCTATCCCGGTCAGCAGTTTGATCAATTTTCGATGCTGATAGCTGGCGCCTTGGCCTCATTGGGGGCGGCGCTGCTCCCCAAATATCTCATAGAAAACGAACTTGCCGCCGGTAGCTTAGTTCACCTGAGTGACTTGCGCCTACGCACGAACAAAGGGTATTTTATCGTCACAGAAGCGGGCAAACATCTGCCTCAAATTGAAGTTTTCAGCACGTGGATAAAAGCTGCCGCGACACAGACCTAACGTCGCAAAAAATTACTCTGCCGCCTCACGGGTCGCCAAGCCAATGCCATACATCGAGAAAAGTTCGGCCTCGTCATAAATGACCCGATCATCATAACCTGAGAACCAGATTGCCTCTGGGTTGCGCCCAACAATGGTGACCTTGCACCGATCTGGAGCGTCCTCAGCGGAACGCAATAACTTCAATATAACAACGCCATTCTCGCCCCCCGGAACCCCAAGCATGGGCTTGTTGGTTACGGCGGCTACCTCAGTCTTTCCCTTATAATGGGTAATGGACAGGCGCGCGTGAGCTTCGACACCAGACAGGCCCTTTTGAGACTCGTTAAGCACATGCCAAGCTTCTTCAATCGGCACATTAAACGCTTTATGCCCCACAATATCGCGGCCACAGAAGAAATAGTGATTTTCCACTCCGTGGCATTTCAACTCACGTTGCATGATACGCAAGGCATCGGGATCATTGTTTATGCCGTTGATGATCGGTGACTGGTTATCAATGTTTATCCAGCTTCGACTTGCAAGTTTTGTAACGGCTGAAAGAGTTGAAGAAATCCATTCATAGCCACCCTCGGGGCGCTCAAAATACTTACCGTCCGGCAGCTTCCTCAAGAACTCATCGGGGTGATTAAAATGTACCATCATGCGCAGGTTTACATGGGGATAGACCTCATGGAAACGATCAAGCATGGCAAAAAATGTATCGTCAAACCGATCTGGGAAAAAGGCAAGTTCCTTGGTTCCAATGCGGATAGATTCGATCCCTGCCTCTGCCAGCGCGCCGAGCCATTGGGCAATATTCTTGTTTCCAAGCACCAGGGGATCACCGCCGGACATCAAAATTTCGCGCAGTTTTTCACGTCCGGTCTTAGGATGGCGTCCACCATTCTCATTCACCAGTGCGTTATGTTCTTCAATATAGGCAACAATTTCGCTGATTTGCGCCAACCCTTTTGGCGAACTAGTGCCATCTTCACGCACGATTTCTTTTTTGGCGATCAATTCCTCACGATAGCAAAACCGGCAATGGGCCGAGCAGGTTGAGGCCACGTATATCAGGCCCAACTCATATTTATGGATAAGCCCTTCAACGGGTGAATAGGACATTTGCTTGCCCGGATCTTCCGCACCATCCAAATCATAGGTTTCCTTGGGAGAGGCCTTAACCAAAGTCTGCATGGCGGTGCTGGACATGGCTTGCTCAAAATAATGGCGGGTAATTTTAATCGGCATACGCGCCTGCACATCCCTGTCCGTTCCATCAAGGTCTGTAATAGCCTTGAGTTCATCAGGGGAATAAAACCCTTGCATATCTTGAGGGACATTGCCTTCCGTGAATTTTTTGAGCCCTGTGATGATCTGGCGATCATATTTGCCATTCACAACTTCACCGAGAAACGACAATTCACGCTCGTTTGGGATATGTTTTGCAGCTTTTGCCATTTTTGAAGTCCTAAATATGAAAGATTGTTTCAATAGAGAATGATGTTAGCCTGATACTCCAAAATTTATTAAGCTGTTACAATCATCAATTGCTCATCAATTCATGATTTTTGCGAACACAAACTCAATTTTGAACGATAGACAAAACACGCGATCAGATTTAGACTTATATTCGACCCAATTATTCCATTTGTGAAAACATATGCCTGACCAAAACAGCCTCGTTATTATTGGCACAATCAATGCCGCAGATAGAAATGCGCCAGCAATGCATATGCTGTCTCTGGCTAAACAATTGGCCTATGAGGGCTATCAAGTTTGGCTTGTTATCCCTGAATATGAGGGGGATCTATTGCTTGAAATTGATGAGCCACAAATCACATTGGTTAAAACCAAAAAACTAAATCTACCCAAAATACCCAATAGCCTGAGCGCCTTGCTGCAAATTCCCAGCCTATGGCGGCTTCGGAAAATCAATAAAGTCTATATCCGCACCGGCCCTTTAAGTTTTTTACTCACTCTGGCGGCCCGTCTTTTCGGTTATGAAAAAATTGTTCTTGAGGTGAATGGCTGGCTGGCCGACGAGCTCAAAATTATGGGGCTGCCTTGGTTCGTCACGGCGCTGTACGAAAAAATTCAGGTGATGGAATTAAAACGGGCCACATCCATTCGCGTGGTTACTGTTGGCCTTAAGAATATCATGCTCGACGCCAAAATCGCATCGGATAATATTCATGTCATTGAAAACGGTACTGATATTGATTTGTTCACCCCACTTGACCGGATCGCGTGCCGCAAGGAACTCAAACTTGATCTGGACACTCAATATCTCGTTTTTGTGGGCAACCTTGCCAGTTGGCAGGATTTAACCACGGCGTTTAAGGCCCTACCTGCTTTGTTTGCCGCAGGCTATAATGTGGAGCTTCTGGTCCTTGGGGCGGGACGTGAAATGAGCCGGTTTAGAAACGAAGTCAACGAACTGGGCTTGGCTGACAAGGTTCATTTTCTTGGTGCCAAAGCGCCTGAGACGGTCAATAAATATCTCAGCGCCAGTAACGTCGGTATTGCCCCGTTCTCCAGCCAGCGCAACAAACGCATCGGCTTGTCTCCCCTTAAAATTCGCGACTATGCGGCGGCGGGACTACCCATCGTTACCACCCGTTTGCCGGGGCTTGAAAAGTTGCAGAACGAAATCTGGATATGCCTTGCGGAGCCAGAAAGCCCGGCGGATTTTACCCAAGCCCTCATTAGGGTGTTGGACGATGACACCAATGCACTGGGAAAAACCGCACGCACCTACGCCGAAGCCAATTTTTCATGGGAACAGGTTATCGGCAAAATCAAAGCAATCATTGCTTAAGAAAATGACCTAAAAGCTTGCTCTACTTAAATACCCAGAATTTTTGCACCACGAATGATATGGGTATCGAGATAAGCACATTGACCAAATAGGCGGATATTTCATTAAGCCCCATTTGGATGAGCCAACCAACAACAATTATCGTCATTACATAAAGCGCAGCCCAAAGGGCAAGATATCGCCACAGACTTGCGCTGTTGCCAGAGCGAAAAACACCGTGCCGCGACTGCAGGAACCCGGAGCCGATACTTACGGCCAGCCCTAAAAAAGCGGCCAACCGATAATCCAAATGAAACACAAGAATACACAGGGAATAAATCGCAAAATTTATCGCCGTATTTATGATGCCGGCACCGATGAACAACATGGTTTGAGGCGTAACAAAAACAGAAAACTGAGCGGCAATAAAGGAGTTAAATTTTTTCAACTATGCACCCAATGCTTGTGCGAGATGTTAGGGTCAGGGCCCTAATTTCTATTGTGCGTTATACACCTGTAAGTTTTGTTAACACCCGGACGTCTGTCCCCCCTGCAATGGGTTACTTATTCAAGTTCCGATAAATTGCTAACAGCTCTTTCTTTTCATTTTCCCAACACAGGTCTTTTGCCGCTTTGATCGCGTTTTGCTTATGTTGGTCAACTATTGGCGCGCTCAGTTCTTTTAGTGCGTTCGCCAAAGTTTCTGGCGCATTGTCAGGCAGACTAACGCCGTGCCCATATTCATCAATCAACCTCTTGAGTTCCGGCCCCGGCCCACAAACAACCATAAGGCCAGCCATCACATATTCAAACGCCTTATTGGGAAGGGCATACTTGAGTTGGTCCGTATTCCCCTGTCCAAAACAAATGCCAATATCGGCTTCATTGGCGTGGGCAATCAGCTGATCATGGGGAATAAAGGGGACAAATTCGACCCGATCAGCAACGCCAAGTTCAACAGCGAGTTGTTTTAACATTGTTTCATAGGCCAACGGTCGCCCGCAACCCGTGAGGCGTAAACGAAAATTCTCTGGCCACAGGGGCACGCTCCGCATCAGGTTTTGCAAACCACGACCGGAGGTGAATATCCCATTATATTGAACTAAAATACAATCCGCGTCGGTTTTGCGCGCCTGAACTTCAACAAAATCGGGTGTACTGCGTAAAACTGTTGGCAATTTTGGTAAATCATAGGCCTGTTGCAAAAGCTTAGCGATCCCGTGACTAACGGTCGTTATGTCAGCGGCTTTCCCTATGTAGCGCTTTTCCAATTGGCGAATATAGGCGGGATAAACGATATTCCAAAGCCGCTTGTGGGCCCCCTGTCCCACGGCAAACTCGTGGCTGTCATAAACAAAAGGCACCCCAAGCTTTTTGGCGGCGTGGGCAACGGCGGGGAGTGTATTCCAGTCGTTGGCGTGAATAATGTGCGGTTTTGTTTCAAGTATGCGCTTATACAAAAGTCTGTTTTCGCCCTTGAGCCAATAGCCAAGTTCCGCCCCCGGCCCAAACAAGAATTTTGCCGGAAGTTTTCGCAATGCAATTGAGAGCTTTTCCTTCATATCCATCACAGAATGGGTAAGCCCATATCCGTAACCCACTGGCAAAACGTCGTACCCCTCGTCCCGAAGGGCATTTATTGCCCTTAAGACGCGCGGGTCGTCGTCAATTTGAGAAAAGCTAACGGCACAAACCCGTTTCGACATTCAGGGCACTCTCATTCACATTTAAGCGGGATGGCATAATTATCTCAACCAGAAGACTGGTATAGTTGTTGACAATCAACAAGCTCTCACCGATATATTTCAGGAATTTTGGATTATCAATAAATCAGATACTTGTCGATTGATATTCCTATGATTTTACCTTTCCTCATGCAATGGGAATGACTATTGAACCTTCGTAATTCACTTCGCCAAATTGTTTCCAAAACAATCCGCTTGTTCCTGATCGTTTATTTTGAGAACAAATCAGCCTATCAACGCACCAAAATTGGTCTGTTGTGGGTGCCTCTATCCACAATGGCGTTTGTTTTGACGTTAACGCTTGTGTTTGGCCCCAAGGACCAAGCTGACCCTTCTAAATTCTTTTTGTATGTCTTTATTGGATACACGCTCTGGATATTTATCCTAGATTCAATCACCCAGAGTGCCAACATCATTCAAGGGCAAATCGATTTTGCCAACCACAATAAAATGAGCTTAATTGATTTGTATCTGAAGAACCTTTTTGATCGCTTGTTTCGACATTTGTTAAGCGTTGCGGCATTATTTGTAATCGCCGGGTTTTTCTCACCGGGCACAATCTGGCTTAGCTTTTTATTCTATATCCCGTTTATCCTGCTGATAATGGCAATATCCCTGGGCATATCCTACCTTGTTAATTACACGACGTTGATCTTTCCGGACGTTGAAAAAGTCATTCTTATCGTTGCCAGGTTTTTGTTCTTTTTGTCCCCAGTATTTTGGGTAGCCGATCCCGGAGGCGCGGGAATGCGCAATCTTTTGCTGCTCTACAATCCCGTATCATATTTCCTCACAATTGCCCGGCAGATATTTTTTATTGAGCCCTTTAATGCGAACTCATGGATTGTTGCCTTTGGTCTAACAATTGTCATTTGCAGTGCGGGATATGTCTGTTACGCGCTCACCAAAGATCATGTGAGGAACATAAGCTGATGGCTAGTATTCACCTCAAGGATGTTTCTGCGAATTATCTGGTTTATGGGGCCAGTAGCAAAACAAAATCCGTAGGCACTCAAACTATCGGGGCGGAAATCCGTTCGAAAGGGCGCTTCCTAGAAGTCCAGGCCTTAAAGGGCATCTCAATTGACCTTAAAAAAGGGGACAAGGTAGGGCTGGTCGGCATTAATGGTTCGGGAAAATCAACTTTGCTTAAAGTGTTGGCAAAGTGCCTGTCCATCAGTTCGGGTAGTATTGAAATTGAAGGCAGCCTATGCCCTCAGTTTTCCCTTGCCTCTGGCATGCGTCAGCCTCTTTCGGGGCGGGGTAACTCCGTCTTAAAATGCCTTTATCACGGCGTGCCGATGCGCAAAATCAATCAACATGTCGAACAAATCAAAGAACTCGCCGGGCTGGGTGAATATTTTGAAATGCCCGTTCGCACCTATTCTGCGGGCATGCGCTCTCGCCTTGCAATGAGCCTAATGAGCATTATGAGTGGGGACATTGTGATCATGGATGAGTGGATTAGTGCGGCCGACGCCACCATCAACGAGATCGCGAGCAAGCTTCAAACAAACCTGCTAAGCTCCGCTGAAATTCTTGTGATGGCCAGCCATTCCGAACGGGTATTGAAGGATTGGACAGATCGGGTCATCTGGCTTGACCATGGCAAAATCATGGAAGACGGGCCAATCGATGATGTTCTAAAATCCTATCGGGAATTTGTACGAAGTACGGCGCGATAATGTAGGCAAAATGTCCTTGTCTTTTCTTGCATGCTGATAGATATTTCATAAAATGGACTTGGGGAGAGACGAAGCATATGACAATTCGTTCTATACGGTCGATGATTTTGCGATATATCCCCTTACTCCTTATCCTGTATTTGTTGATGCTTGTGTCGCCGATACAATCAAGTCTGCCACGGCTTCTATCCCTGCAATCAACGGGTATTTTTGTAAGTTTTGCTGTACTTGGTCTGTTTTTTATCGCGGAACTCATTCGCACCCAAAAATATAAGGGTTTCCTCTTTTTTATTACAATCGTTGGCCTTGGGGGTATGACAATTGTGCAAAATATTGCCCAATTTGATGCCACCGTTGCCCAAGCACATAATTATCCTTTGCAAAGTCGCGCAAGCCTTGACCTTGAAGCCCTGTCTAAAGATGATCCCCAGCGCCAAATCCGCAATCTGGCCCATACACTGTATCAACTGCGCCCATACCTTCAGGACAAAACCATCTGGGTTCCTGATCAACCGCCCCTTGGGTCGGTTTATTGGCCTCAATATGCGCTTAGTGGTGAGGTTAAAACCTACTTACCCGATGACGATTTGATTACAAGCGACGTCACAGGACAGGCTGGCATCAATTTGCCTATCGATGAAGAGCGGCGCATGGTTTTTTATCCTGATCAAAACGCCACAGACTATGTTTTACTGGCAGATGAAGCCAATCCCAATCTGTTCCACCTCGTCGCATTGGACGATCAAAATCGGAATGATCAATAATGTCCTTTGCTTCAAGAGTGATTTTTTGCGTCGGCGGAACTTCCATGGGAGAAAACCATGATTATTGAGCTCTTGCATCTCATGATGTTCTACGCTCTCGGGCTTGGCTTTATCCATGCATACGGCCCCACGGATGCGGACCCATTGCAACGGATTTCCCTGGCGCCCGCAGTGGGTTTAAGCTTGGCTATTCTCATTTCGTTTGTGTTGGTTTTGATCCCCGGGGGGGCATTCAAACAGCTCACATTTGAAATTTTACTCATTGGCGCGCTCATATGGGTATGGGCTGTCGGCAGAAAGAAATTCGTAACAACAAAACCGGGTGCCTTTCCATCCGCACAATATTTAATTGTGCCTGTTTTGCTCATTGGGTTTTGGCTCTTTCAGGAGTTTATGCGCTTCGCCGTCTTGACCTATGATTCCCACCGCTTTGTGGGGTTTGCCACCGATATTGCACATAATTCGGGGGATTTACTCAACCGGGATTCCTTGAGCATGGCGACAGGATACCCCCTTCCCTTGGCACTGGGTCTTTCCCTTGGAACATTTTGGGGGGGCGATTATTTTCGCTTGTTACCGGCCTATTTGTTGCTACCCGTTATCCTATGCTTACCGGCAGTTTTGAATTTATACATGAAGGATATGGGGTTTAAGATATGGAGTCGAATAATTCTTAGCGGCAGCGTTTTAGCGTTAGTTCTTTCGACGGGAACGGTCATTTATTTCACATTCTATATAAATTCAAATTCATTTTCTGCCGCGTTTTTGATCAGCGCGACAACGGCCCTATGGTTTCAAACACGTAAGCCCGAACAGAACTGGCTGATTATTTCTGGCCTTCTTGTGGCATTCCTCGCCACTACGCGCCTTGAGGCGGCCCTGCTCAGCTTTTTACTATTGCTGTTTATTATCGGGTTTCGCAGCCAGAACTTTGACAAGCCTTTCCGCAAATTTATTTATATCATTTGCGCCGTTCAGGTCGCATGGCTGGCATTTTTATACCTCTTTGCTTCCGGGGGCTCTATTGTTAGCAACGATCAATTGCTGATGATGGCCGTGCTGTTAGCTGGCTTACCGATCCTCGTTTTAATATTTGAAAAACTGCCCGTGCTCCGCCCCCTCGGCCCTCACCTACCCGCGCTCACTACATTAGGACTAGGCCTCATTCTTGCCCTGTTCGTTTACGTGAAGAACGAGCATATGATGACGAGCCTAACGTCAATGGTTACAAATATGTATTGGGGTTCTGGCCTGTGGACCAGCACATGGTCTGGACTGCTACTGGTTGGGGTTTTCCTGATTTTTGTTGGTGCGCGCTTTGATCGTACATCCCTTTTCTTTGGGGCTGTATTTTTATCAATATTATTCCTAATAAACGATTTGTCGTTTTTTAGAATTCCCTATCGCATCGGCTTTGGGGATTCTGGCAATAGAATGCTGTTGTCGATCTTGCCGATCGGGTGGCTAACTATTGGCATGTTTATTGCGCGTTATTGGGCCGACTTAGTCACACCGAAAGACAGTTAGGTATATTTTGGCCTCAAAATCCTCCGTCAATACAATTGATGTCGCCGCCAATATGGGAAGTTTTGCCATAGCATCTGCCCTTGCGCTCGGGGCAAACTTACTTGTTTTGCAATTTTGGGGACAGGAGGGGATGGGGGTTTTTATCCAATCCTTTTCCATCTACATTTTAGCCACCCAAATTGGCGCACGTGGTACACAAAATGCCACGCTGACTTTTCTGGGGCGTTGGCACCACAAGAAACGGTTCAGCGCTCCCATCATTATCGCCAGCCTTTCGCTCACGTTCATCACCTCACTGAGTATCGGCGTTGTCATTTGGTTTGTTGCGCCGGCAGTTGCCGCCCTCTTGCAAAGCCCACTTGTTGAAGAAACATTACGCGCATTTATTCCAGCTATTGTGTTTGGATCTTTGATAAAAATCGGCATGGCCGCCCTCAATGGCGCATCCATGTTGCGGCGGTATGCGTTTTTACAAGCTTTTCGCGCCACCGCCATTTTCATTGCTGTAATCTATGCGGGTTTCAGTCTGTCCAGTATTGTCGAACTCGCCCTATATTTTGGCCTTGCTGAAGCTATATCGCTTACACTCAGCCTTGCATTTCTTGGCGATATATTTCGCCATAAAAGCCGTGAAAAAACCAAACGCTGGTTCGCGTCCATTTCTCTGTTTGGTTTCAAAACCTTACCCTATGGCATTCTGGCGGAACTCAACACCAAAATTGATGTTCTCATTCTTGGGATTTTCGCATCCGACGCCATTGTCGGCATATACTCATTTGCGGCTTTGCTGGCGGAAGGGTTTGCCAATCTGGTCATCGTGTTTCGTGTCGTACTATCGCCAAAGCTTGCGCGCATGTTTGCCCAAAGTAAACGTCTTGAAATTCGCGAGATATTCTTAAAGTGGCGGGTAAAACTAAATGCCGGGTTCTTTGCATTGGGGGCAACCGCCTCATTGTTTTTGTGGTTTGCCTTGCCCCTTACCCCGGTTGATATCCCTGCCAGTCAGGTTGTACTTTATTTCAGCGTCATTGGGGCCGGTGTGGTTTTAGCCTCAGCACATATGCCCTTTAATACGATGCTTATGCTGGGGGGCAAACCAACTTTGCACTCCATATATTTCCTCACCGTTTTGGGAACAAATACAATCGGCAACATTATACTCACCCCCGTGATGGGTGCGCTGGGAACCGCCATTGCAACCGGAATTTCCTACGCCCTGTCGGCGGTATTGTTGGTAATTCTAACGCGCCGACATTTAGGGATTAAGCTCTATTGAGAAGCTGAGAATATACTCACCTCCTCTATAACTTAATTCAATCGATTTATTCTTATCCGCCCTGATGGCGTTTCATTTCAAGCAATTGCATGCGCAAAGCAGAAATTTGATCTGTCACCATGCCGATAAAAAATGTCACCACGCCACCAACAAACACGGTTGATCCGAGTACGGATAACCCCTGTCGGTTGAGAATAATCTCATAAATACTATAGGCCATCGCCACAAGAATCATGGACATTGCCACCGGAATAAATACGCGTAGGGGCGAGAACAACATGATGGTGCGCAAAATCAAGATCAGGGTGTTAAACCCGTCACGCAGAATATTTACGCTGCTGGTACCAACCCTTTTCTTGGTAATAATGGGCACAAACCTCACGCGATGACGCTGGTGCATAAAGGCAAGTAAAGATGTTGTGGATGCGGAAAACCCACTGGGAAGCAGTGGTAGAATTTTAATCAACAGCGACTTCCTAAAAACCCGCAGACCACAATTAACATCGGGGATTTTTTCGCCCATCAAAACGTTTGCAACAAAACCAAGCACCATTTTCCCCGGTTGACGGATCAGACTTTTGTCAGAGCCGGGCATGCGGCGACCGGAGACCATATCAGCGTTTTGGGCATGATATTCAGCGAGCAATTTTCCGATGTCGTCCGCTTCAAACTGGCCATCCCCATCATAATAGATGATGGTTTCATTGGTTGAGGCTTCGCACAATGTTTTCCAGGTCGCCCCATATCCAGAATTGCGTTTATGTTGTAAAACCTTGGCATCAACACCTTCGAGCACTTCAAATGTTTTGTCCTTGGAGCCGTCATCCACAACAATTATTTCTGCCGTTGGATATTTTTCACGCAAGCCCTCAACAACCTCACGAATTATCCCCTCTTCGTTATACGCTGGGATCAGAATCGAGAAATTATCCGGGTGTTCTTCGGGTGCTGACGGATCGATTGGTTCAATTAGAGAGGACATAAATTTGCAATAGCTCCAAAGAAAATTCGTTAGGTAATTATTCGCTTATCACTTCCTATTTTACTTCTCTTGTGAATGCAAATCCATTAAACTAGAGGATACAAGAGATTATTGAGAAAGCTCCATTGTCAAATCCCCCCCAAGAAACCAAGGCGCTTCTTACCTATATTTTGGGTAAGTCACCCTCCTGTGAATTATTGACGCGCTATACAAGTGCGCTTGAATATATTGATGGGAATACTGCAATTGGCTTGGGTAAGTTATTTATTCTATGGCCCATGTTTTTGCGGTTTGTTGATCCACCATTTTCCGCCCGCACGCCTCGACAAAAGGTCTTGAGAAAACGTCTCAACGCCGCTCTGATAATTTGCGAAACATCCCTTGAAGGGACCCATCGGTTGCGCCAACGTGCCGGGGAAAACAGATGGGGTGTGCTTTTGACACTCTTTGGCTCACTCAGCTTGGATGCCCTCAGCATGCCCGCGCGCTTATTAATCTGGAGGCTTTGGTAAATCTGATGTCCCATGATGTTGTCATAATAGGGGCTGGTCCAGCAGGCGTATCCGCTGCTTGGCCATTGGTTAAAGCCGGGCTTAGCGTCCTCATGCTTGATCAGGGACGAATGCCAGAAATTTCACGGGCCAAATCTGGGAGTTTCGGTTCAATCCGAAACGACCCTCAGGACAATCAATGGCGTGAATTTATTGGGGATGATTTTTCAGGTATCGGCGATGAAGCCCACTCCACCCCCAAGATGAAAGTACCCCAATTTCGCTATGTACAACGCGGGTATGAGGACGCCTATGGGTTAAGTGCAAATAATGTACGCCCCACCGGCTCCCTTGCCGCCGGTGGCTTGTCGAATATGTGGGGGGCCGGGGCCTATTGTTACAATGATGAGGATTTGGCGCAGTATCCTATTGGTGCGCAAGACCTGATGCCATCGTATAAATCAGTGGCTGAGCGTATCGGAATTAGTGGCGTTTTGGATGATGATATCGGCCCGTTTTTGGGCGATGTGCCTTTACAAAAAAGCCTTGATCTTTGCCACAATGCACAGAGCCTGCTGTCGAGTTATGAGCTAAAAAAAGATGCCGTAAACTCACTTGGCTTCGTTTTGGGTAGAACGCGCAACGCCGTGCTGACAAAAGATCGCAAAGACAGGTCCGCCTGCACCTATGACAATATGTGTCTATGGGGCTGTAAAAACAATTCGATTTATTCTGCCAGTCAAGATTTGGCGTTGCTTCAAAAAGAGGCAAATTTCACCTATCAGTCTGGCGCATTTGTGCACCAGATTACTTCACTGAAGGGTGACAATTATAGTATTGAATGCTCGGATATTGATAGTAACGAACAGGTCAAATTTAGCGTTAAAGCAAAGCGGATTTGTCTGGCGGCGGGTACAATCGGTTCAACTATTTTAGCCATGGATATGCTTAAAATCCACGATACGCCGCTGCCAATTCTTTCCCATCCAGCGATGGCTTTTGCCTTTATACTTCCCCAAAGAGTTGGCATGCCTGAAACGCAAAAGACTTTCGCGCTGGGGCATCTGGCCTATCGACTTGGCTCTCCGGCAAACCAAAACACCCACGGGTTTGGCATCATGTTTGCAGCCGAGGGATTGCTAGCCGCCGATCTGGCCGCTTTTATGCCCCTTAGCCGTCCGGCCGCGGCCAAAACAATCCGCACGCTGCTTCCAGCTATGGTGGTGGCCAATTGCTACGTGCCAAGCGTTTACAGCGATTGCACAATTAGCGTATCCAGGGGGGCTTCAACACGGAGCGCGCATCTTGAGGGTGGCGTGACCGCCGCCTTTGAGAACCAGTTCAAAGAGCACAAAATTACGATGCGCAAAGCCATGCAAAAAATCGGCGCTTATTTACTTCCGGGGGGAGCCAAGCGGGCTGAACTTGGCTCTGATGGACATTTTGCCGGTGGCATCCCAATGATGGGGAATGACTCACAACAATTAAGCGCATTGCCCAGTGGGGAAATTCGTGGTTTACCTAATGTTTATAGCGTTGATGGTGCCGCCCTGACCTCTCTTTCGGGCAAGCATCCAACTTTCACAATTATGGGAAATGCAGATCGCATTGCACGTGGATTAGCTCACGAAATTACACGCATAAAATAGTCACTGTTACCTCATCTGTTTATCTTGAATAAATCATTGGAATTATCATGGCGACCACACATGAAACGCAATCAACAAGCATGGCCCCAAAGGTGGATAAACGCCCCCTATTGTTTCGGGCGCCGAAAAGTCGATTTCGTATTTATTCAACGCTGGGTCAATATTTTTCCCTCGCAAAATCCATTGTAACCGGAAAACTAAGCCCGGGTTCGGCAAATCAGAAACTTGAGGAAGACCTTGCCCAACAATTTGACGTACCCTATGCGGTTTGCGTTAATCAGGGGCGCGTGGGCATTTATCTGGCAATCAAGGCGGTTGTAACCCCGGAACGCCCTAAGGTTATTATGGCGCCCTATACGATTTATGATGTGGTCAACATGGTGATCGCCGCCGGGGGCGAGCCGGTTTTTGCCGATATTGATGAGACGAGCTGTAACCTGGCCACGGGGGAAGTTGAAAAGCTCATTGATGATGAAACCTGTGCAGTCATGGTCACGCATTTACACGGACTTGCCGCTGACATCGAACCCCTTTCTGCACTTTGCAAGAAGCGTCAAGTAATGTTGATCGAGGACAGTGCTCAGGCTTTTGGGGTGCGCAAGGGCGGTAAATATCTGGGAACATTTGGCGATATTGGCATTTATTCGTTTGGCCTTTTCAAAACGGTAAATAGCTTTTTTGGCGGTATTGTCACCACTCAGGACAAAGAAATTGCCGACAAAATCCGTGATATGCAAACTGACTTTTCGCCCCCCACCCGCATGCGCATGTTAAAGCGTATGATCCAGGGGCTGGTGTTTGAAGTTGCCTCCTTCCCGCTGGTATTTAAGAGTTTTACCTTCTGGGTTTTCCGCTACGGAGTTTTGTCGGGGAATGAGCATATCCAAAAAGTCACCAAGTCGGAAATGAACCCGATTTTTCGTGATGCGCTACCTGAAGGCTACAAGCAAAGAATGAGCGATATTCAGGCTCAAATGATCCTTGATCAACTCGGCAATATCGAAGCGGAACAGCAAGCCCGAATTGACACGGCGAGCCTTTATTATGAAGCGCTTAAGGGGAGCAACAGTGTAGTTTCACCGCGCACGCACCCTAAGGACGGTAATGGATGTCTGGCCTATCCCATTCAGGTAGAGAACCGGCAGGCGGCACTTGAAACGCTCATGCGCGAGGGCCGCGATTGCGCACCGCAACATTTACACAATTGTGCCGATCTTGAAATCTACAAAAAATGGCATCGTGACTGCCCCAACGCCCGTAAAACATCAAACAGCGTCATATTGTTGCCGACCTATCCACGCTATGGCAAAAAGGAAGCATTGCGCAATATTGCTGTGCTGAATAAGCTGTAGAGCTTGCCCGAAACGAATATATACGCCTGTACGACGATACACACTTGTACAACGATAAACCCCTGCAACCAAAAGTTATTTACTAATGAAACAGACAAGCGAACAACAATCCGTTGAAAAGCAAGCCGAGAGATATGATGCTGAGGCTGCGGCCCATGCGGTGCAACATCAGGATGAGTGGACGCAAAAATATCGGGATATTTCATTTCGCAAACCATTTGCCAACTTGGATTTTAATGGCAAACTGGTTCTGGATGCCATGTGTGCTTCGGGGGTCGAAACCGGTTATCTTTTGCGGCAAGGGGCTGAGGTAGAGGGCCTAGATATCTCCGAGCAAAACTGCAAACATTTCACACAAGAATGGGACAAAACGTGCCATCTCTCAAGCATTCACTAAACGGGCCTCCCAGACAATCACTATGATTTTGTCTATATCTGCGGCGGGCTGCATCATATTATCCCATTCATGGACGAGACATTGACCGAAGTACATCGCATTTTGAAGCCCGGCGGACATTTCCTATTTGTCGAACCAAACGCCGATACGTGGGTGAATAAATTTCGGGAAATCTGGTATAAGCGTTCAAACCGTTTTGAAGACGAAGAACGGGCGCTTAGTTACAAAAACGATCTCCAGAAATTCCTTTCTAAGGGATTTGAAGAACGCGAGATTTATTATGGCGGCAATATTGCCTATCTAGTTTTGGGTCAGGCGTTATCGTTGGGAATATCTCAGGGCATGAAAGCCGCATTGGCTTCAACTGTCATCTGGATTGAGCGAATTGTCAGTTTCTTACCTTTTGCCCCAAAATTGTTTTTCACATGTGTTTGGCAAAAGACAAAATAACTCAGCCCGAAAGATGTTTTCTCAGCGAAACTAAGCTTTTATGCTTACCGGTTGATCGCCCCCAAAGGATGTACCCTAATGCGTGGTAGAATTTTAGAGCCGCATTATTAGTATCAGCTTGGGTTTGCACAACAATCTGAGTTTGCCCGCTTTCACAAACGGCTTGCTCAGCACGCATCATCAACTTGCGCCCAACCCCGGTACCACGACAGGTAATATCTGCAAATATATGCAGAACTTCTGGGGCGTGGGGTAAAGAGTTTAATAAAGGTAATTCATCGTAGTTTGCAATCCTGGCAATGCTCTCTTTTTTGGGGGGTGTGCCCAAATTTGAGGGCGAGGTGCTCAGCTCTTTTTGCCAAAGCGTGGCAAGCAGAGAAAGAGCCATCGGGATATTGAGAACCATTCGTCGTTTAATTGATTTTGGCGAAAAACTCAGAACACAAGCGGCCGCAGGTTGCCCGTCCGCATGAGTGAAAACGTACAATTTTTCATCTTCCGACTTCGCAATGAATTTATAGAACGCTACGGTAGCATCACTTCCTAAACGCGTAAGAGATGAATCTGGCAGTGACGCCATATGAATGACTGCTAACCCATGCGCTTGTTGCTTAGATAAGCTAAGAACTTCGTTGATGCTGAGATATTGGATCACTATCAGCTCATGTATAATTTCGGGATCGTATTGATCCGGCGCAAGCATTCCTCAAACTCAATATTGATAGTTTGACAATATTCTCTGATCGCCCCAAAGCGAGGTTGATTGTCATCCGCAACCATTTCAACGGCCTGTTCACGTGTTAGGTGGCCTTCACGAATTTGGTTTGAACGCAGGGTATCAAATTCGGAAAAACCAGCTACCTCGTTGTAAATATAATTGTAAAACGGAGCAGTACCATCCCCAATACGCCAGGTTGATTTTACATCGGGGGCTGTTTCCCAATCATAATTGTCAATCAGCGCGCGATCCCCTTCTTCTTCATTCCAAGGAAGATATTCAAAAATATGTATGTAGGGTACCTTCTTCACATAATAGGACATATAGGCCGACATTGTATCGGGAATAGATCTATTTAGGTAAGATGGGTTCATCAAAAAGCTGGTGCCGTAATAGGTGAGCAATTTGGATAAATCACTGCGTCCCAGTTTATGAATTTCCTTAATGTCGGTGGAGGTTGGAAGGTCACTTGGACGAATGCCAGCAAAACCAGATTTGAAATCTGTGCGTTCAAGAATGTTTGCACAACAAATCAGGTTTTTTATGCCAGTCTGTTTCCCGGTTTCATAAGCATAATGATAAAATTGTTTGTCGCCAGCCATAAACAACGGGATCATACCAAGTTGGGGCCGCTTGAGCCACGCCTCAACATTACGCCGAATGTTGGCGCGCTTGGCGCGGATATCCGCAGATACCCAAATATGTTCCAAACCCAATTTATCACACATGCGCGCCTGATTGCGGCGCGCGAGGTCGGTCACCATCCCCCAATCATAGGTATAAGTGACGGGCTTCATGCCCAACTCGTTGACCAACAAGTGCAACCCATAACTTGAATCGCGCCCCCCTGAAAATGCAACAAGACAATCAGCGATGCTGTTTCCGGTTTTGGATTCGTCGTGACGTATCCTGTCCAGTTCTTCCTCAAGTGCATCACGACCTTTTAGTTCCTGCTTCTGGAAACTGGTGCAATAATTGCACACCCCTTCATTATTAAACTCAATGAACGGCATGGTTTCAGGCATTACACAACGCGTGCAACGTTTCATGTTTTTTCGGATGTCACTGATACGCTGATGCTTTTCTTCAATCTCGCGGGAAAACCCAAGGCTGGGAGCGACATAGGCTGCTGAAAATTCGTTGCCATCCTGGGCGGTAGTGTCAGCATTATCGCGTATTTTCCCCCATTCAAGGGAAAGGTCATCAAGATTTACAAACAGGACGGAACCGGCCCTGACCTGAACAATATCGCCCCCCTTAAAGCCCTCAATGCCATCGCCATCATCACGCGCACGGCGCGCAATATAATCTTCAGAAACAAAGAAAAACCGGTCCTTATTGGGTGAGACACAAAAATACAAAGACCCCGTATTGGTGGCCAGTGCCATCACATTTTTGTCGGTAAACAAGGTTGCAACCGAAGTTTCCCCATACACATGGCTATAGCCATAGGAGAACGCCTGAATAAGATCGTCATTTTTGCTCAGCTGATCATCAAGCATGGCGGCAAAGACTTCCGTATCCACTTCAGCATGTCGCTCAAGGTCAGGATGTTTTTGCCAAATCTCCGCATCATTTACGATAATACCATTGTGAACAAGAACGGAAGAACCACGCACAACAGGCTGATTGTTCGCATCAACAACTTGCACACCATTGGTGACCAGACGCGTATGCCCCAGCGCTGCGACGGTTGTTCCCGTTTTAAGGGTGTTGAAAAAGCGATCCCAAAACCCTTTATACCCATCCGTTTTCATCATGTGTGATGCGGAAACAGAATCCTTATGAAGGCTGATATTGCTGTCATTTAGTAACGCAAGCCCAGCAGCTTCTTTGCCTCGGGTTTCAGACAGGCGAAACAGGACCTTCAATTGTTTTTGGATGAATGCCGCATCTATCACCCGCCCCTTGTCGGACGCCAGATCAATATAACCAAAAATTCCACACATTTCCCAAGTCCTTTATCCGCGAAACCTTGTTGTAAGAGTTAAACGAGACGCCGTTTACATTCTCAAGAGTTTCACCTGCAAGCTTTATAATTTAAACAGATAAGTGCCTATTTCATAGTAGAAAAGCAAGCATATTAAGACGGACAACAGGATTATTGGTTGCAATGGATTGGCCCATTTTCAGGCGCATTCATTAAGCGCCGCAAAGGCAATATAAAATTTACCACCTACAATTCAGCATCAGCTGTATATTGAAAGCTGCCGGTCTTTGAAATGGTGTAGCCAGAACCATAAATCGCGCTGATTCCACTCACCCCCACGACCCCGCCAGATACGGTTTTATTGGCACTGTTGGTTCGCACGCTCCCGGACGCGCCAGACACAGGATTATATATTGTGCGCGTTGGCGACACGCGCATGGTCACGGGAAACGATATGAAGCCCACGGAGGACGTAGTTTCGTTGTTATAGAAATTCATGGATCCAACTGAGGTTGCAGTACCGGGCGCCGTGTCCATCTCATATGACTTTGTATAATAGCGCGAGGCTAGAAATAATTCTTCCTGAACATTACGTGGTATCCAATCCCCCCCGTGCTCACCCAACTCAAGCTTAATTCGCTGAAAGGAAACACTTCCCGCGCTGGCGCGTTTCAATTTAAGGGACAAATTTCCCACATCCCCTACCCCCAAGTTCAAAGTAACAGATTGACGCCCGGCCCCTGCAACAATTGTTCCGCTTTGAGAGCCAAATGTGACAGTTAAATCCTCACTTGGCGCGTTCAGAGAAATTGTTATTATTTTGGATGCAAAACTTTCAATGCTCCATAAATCAGTCTCAACAATCTGTTCAATTTCGCCACTCGCAAGAGTAATTGTATATCCAGAAACCGAATAGTTGGCGCCGCCAGTCGCCGCTTTCCATCGATCATGGCCATAGACAGAGGCGGCGAGTGCCCCTCCGCCAAACACACGCTGGTTAATCTGGAAATCTGAATTTATCAAAAAATTGGTGTTTAGCCCGTCATTATATGCGGAACTGGGGAATGTCACGCGCCCATCATTTTTGTTGATCACCAGAGCCTCGTGCCAGGCTGATCCATCTGGGCTAACCTTAAAATGAAAGTCATCATCACCCGTCAGGCCAATTTCAGCCCGTCCGGACCAATTGTCCTGAAACAAAAAACTGGCAGAATTTATGGCCGCCAACTTGTTCAACTTGTGCTGAATTGAACCGCTCCCCGGGGTTATATCATCATGGCTGAACAGAACTGCATCAGACTTCACGACAAGGAAGTTTGTGGCATCTGCCGTTGCGTTGATGCCAAATTTAAGCGCTGTTTCGCTGGCCCCTGCCGCCGTGAGAGCGCCCCAACTACTGCCCCCCCATACATAAAAGCTTGCTGAACTATCAATCCAGGTTAGCCAACCTTCCCGTGGGAGGTGAAATACCCAACTGCCATCCAAATATGCAGCGATTGAATTGTCTTGGCCAGCCCATGCGCCGCTTGCACCGGCCCCCACAATATGTCGCTCACCTTCACCTGGACCTATCGGTGCAACTGTCAAATTTTTGGTGAGCACGCCCATCTGAACCAGCGTATCCAACGCTCGAATAGCTTCGTTATGGGTAATGTGTTTTTGTGCCTGTGAGGCGGCGATATAGGGGAGATTAAGATTGGGGGTATCACTCATGGGTTTGCTCCAAAGCATTATAAGCCAACATTTCTTTGCTGTTGGTATTTTGCTTGAAGAAAACAGGGGGAGGATAAGATTTTGGAGCTGGCCCCTAGTCTATCACTAAAAACCTTCTTCTATAAACCTTGGCCCATTGTGGATATTGGGCGCAGGTCGCTGATTATAGCTTCACGTTGTAAAAATCCACATACCAATCAACGAAGTTTGATATGCCAACTTCAATGGGCGTGTTTGGTTTATACCCCGTCAGGTTGGTCAAATCGCTCACATCAGCCCAGGTTGCAGGCACGTCTCCCTCCTGCAGGGGCAACATATTCTTTTGGGTCGTACGCCCTATTTTCTCCTCTAAAACCTCAATATAGCGCATCAATTCTTCTGACTTGGAATTGCCGATATTCAAAATTCGATAGGGTGCGACACCGCTTGTTGAGGGATCAGGGTTTTCTGGGTTCCAGTTTTCATCGACTGCCGGTGGCATTTGCAACAGGGATAGGATGCCCCCCACAATATCATCCACATAGGTAACGTCCCGCTGCATTTTCCCGTAATTAAATACGTCGATCGGGCGTTGCTCAATGATAGCTTTTGCAAACAAAAACAGCGCCATATCCGGGCGACCCCACGGACCATAAACGGTAAAAAACCGTAGGCCACTGGATGGAATGCCAAACAAATGTGCATAATTATGCGCCATCATTTCGTTGGCTTTTTTTGTTGCCGCATATAGGGAAACTGGATGTTCTGCGCTGTTGTGGGTAGAAAAAGGCATGTTTTTATTCGCCCCGTAGACAGAACTGGACGAGGCAAAAACCAAATGCTCAACGGGATGGGCACGGGCCGCCTCAAGAATACTCAGGAATCCATTGATATTACTTTGCGTATAACTCCATGGATTTTCAAGGGAATAGCGCACCCCGGCCTGGGCCGCCAAATTAACAACATGGGTTGGCTTATGCTCTGCAAACACTTCCATAATTGTTTTATTGTCTGAAATATCTGCGCGAACATCTAAAAAATTACTCTGTGACGTCAGGCGCGCAAGACGTGCTTTTTTCAGATTTACATCATAATAATCGTTAAGATCGTCAATTCCAATCACTTCGTGACCTTGGGCCAGCAAACGCCCCGACAAATTGGACCCAATAAAACCGGCGGCCCCTGTGACAAGAATTTTCATGGATTTGCGCTCATAATTTGATGAAAAAGACAGTTTGAAAAACCTGAACAGGTTAGCGGGTTTTAGGAAAACGCGCAACACTGATTTCATTGTTAAACGCGGACATTAGGGCCCATAAATTTGATGTGTTTTGCCTGTTGCACCAAAGAAAAAAAAGCCAGATACTGTCACGCAAATACACATAAAAAATCACGGATAGATAGTTTCATGACAATCAGAATTGCCACCATCGTAGGCGCCCGACCTCAGTTTATCAAAGCCGGTGCCCTTAGCCGACAGCTTGGAATGACTGATGGAATTGAAGAAATTATAATTCATACGGGGCAACATTTTGATGACAACATGTCCGCTATTTTTTTTAAAGAACTTGGCATCCCTACCCCCGCTTATAATTTAGATATTCACGGGGGTGGACATGGTGAAATGACCGGCCGAATGCTTGAGAAAATTGAGCAAATCCTGCTAAAAGAACAACCCGATATGTTGCTTATCTATGGGGATACAAATTCAACCCTCGCCGGGGCTTTGGCGGCTTCAAAAATGCATATTCCTGTTGCCCATGTGGAAGCTGGTTTGCGTTCATTTAACCGCAAAATGCCCGAAGAGCTGAACCGTATTGTTGCCGACCATATGAGCGATTTACTGTTTTGCTCCACAAGCACATCAATTGAAAACCTAAAAAACGAAGGTATTACATCGGGTGTCTGTCAGGTCGGGGACGTCATGTATGATGCGACTCTGCATATCAAATCCCAGGCAATGGCCAACTCGACCATACTCGAACAACTCAAAATTACAGAGCATGGCTACAATGTGTGCACCCTTCACCGGGCCGAGAACACAGATTCCCCAGAACTCCTCAAGGAACTCATTGAGTTTCTTGAGGCGCAAAGCCAAGCTGCGCCAACTGTGTTTCCCGTCCACCCGCGCACACGGGCGGCTCTAAACAGGGACGGGCTGGTCCCCAAAAACCTGATGTTGATTGATCCGGTTGGTTATCTTGATCTCAACCGATTACTGGCCGGTGCAAGCGCTGTTTTTACCGATTCTGGCGGCTTGCAAAAAGAAGCGTATTTTCACCGGGTTCCTTGCGTAACGCTTCGTAGCGAGACGGAATGGGTTGAAACCATCGAGGCAGGATGGAACAGGCTGTGGAAAGGCCCGGATTTTGTGACACCGAAACCCGATATATCTGAGTATGGAACCGGCAACGCCTCAAAGCTAATTCTTGAGGAAATCCAGAGCTTCCTCACAGCATAGTATAGGGCAAATCACAAGCTCACTGACCCCCTTTGCCAGTAAGATTATATATCTGATCGATTAAAATGCTCGTACTGTGGCGGCGGCTAAATCTGTCGTTTGGCGTTTTTTTGCTACGCCGGTTCGGAGTATAAGTCTTTAGGAATTCCGCCACGCCTTCCTCAGAGTTTTTGCACCAATGGATGCCCTCGCAGCCCTCCAAAATCTGGCTAAGGGCACCCACATGGGGTTCCCCATGGGTACAAATAAGAACCTCAATGCCCATGGCGAGATAGTCATAGATTTTTGTCGTGGTTTCAAATGCGGATTCCGATAGAAACACAACGCCACAATCAGCTCCGCCAACAATGCCAAGCGTGTCATTATAAGTTTGGCGGCCATGCAGAACCAGCACCGGGGCATCCAGCAAATCAGCATCAATACCGGCTTCTCCGCCAATGTGGTGCAGGCGATGTTTCTTTACATCCAGTGAGCGAAGAATCGCCGTTGGTGAACGGTCATGATAAAGCGAGCCAGCATGAACAAAATTGGCAAATTGCTTGTCCAGATCTTTAACCTTCACGTCATCCAGAATGCGCTCATCAAACCCGTTCTCAATAACCAGTGTGTTGATCTCATCAGAGAACTCAATCAAATCCGTCGAATCCCGATTAACCGAAACCGCAAGATCTGATTGAAAATTATAGCCCCGCTCCGCATAGCGTGCCGCTTCACGTTGCTCATCCCTGTAAGCAAATCGAGGATTATTTGCGAAGGGGTCCCTGTAATCCAAAATTATCCGCGAGCGCCAACGCTGTTTGGCGAAAGCTGCAAAATCAAAACAGGCAAATGGATTGCCCGAAATCAGCACCACGTCGAATTTTAGATCACTTTCCTCAAAATATTCCTCTAAAGCATACCGCCAATAATAGGAAAGAGTATTGAATGAGGTTGCGTTCCTCAATTCGGAAACAATAAATCGCGGCCCCCAAACGGGGAGTTCGCCAAAATCAGTCGTTAAGCTTGCGACATTATGATCTGGCACAAAGTGCAGGTTTTCAGTTGGAAATCCTTTAATGGGAACATTATCCGCTTCGCTGTCCCAATCAATTGCAGTAGCCAAGTGAACTTCAATTTTTCCATCTGAAATTTTTGAAATTTCTTCCAACCAATAATTGATACGTTGTACGGCGACAGCACGGCAGGGACCGGAAAAATAGGACAATACTAATAATTTTATGGGTTTCTCGTCGGCAACAGACTGATCCCTTGGGGCAATTTCGCGCACTACTTTAGCCAAGCGCGTTTTAGAATTTTTGACCGGGCAAACGTCCAACTTGGCTGTTAATTCATCCAATGAAAGAGCTGCATAATAGGGGCCGATATATTTTTTTCTGAAGTGACCTTCAATTTCAGACTTAGTAAAAAGGTTTATGACCGAATTGCCGAGTAAGGCATATTCTGTCACCCGGATTGTGGGCATTGGAACAGCAAATCGCAAACCATAGGAGAGAGAATTCCAAGCGTTGGCAAATATAATCAACTCACGGAACGGATGATCATGATCAATTATAATAAGAGGATTTGGAACAAGCTCATCCAGCATCCACATGAGCACCAGTTTCCACGCGTAGGGATCTCCCCGACCCATATCGTTCAAACGAAACGGAATTTGGGGGTAGGGAGAATGCTCAATACGCATTTCATTACCGTCAGGAATATAGACACTTATTTTACCGCGACGCACTGATGCGTGGGCAATCCCGGTTCGAGCGGCCTCATCCGCAGCTGACACGTCTTGTGCAAAGATTATTGGTGTGAAGCTGGAATGACTCATAATGTAACCATTTTAATTCTCTTGGAAAAACAACTCAAGCTCGCGCTTAATCGTGTTTTCATGCCCACATTGCTCTCTTACGCGCTCACCCGCAGCTTTTGACAATTTGCGCATATTTTTAGGGTTTTGGTACAAATCCCAGATAGCATCCGCGTAGGCCAACGCATCATCCGGGCGCACAAGGATTGCACATTCTGAATCCGCATATTCTGGGATTGCTGCCACACCATTGGTTATGCAAACTAGGCCACTCGCCATGGCTTCCCCCATCATAACCCCCTGGGTATCAAAGCGGCTGGGCACAAGAAAAACACCATTTTTCCCATGAAACTTTTGCATTTCATCGCTATTCAGATGTCCCTCGTGAAGCGTAACATTATTATGGTGCGAAACTTGATTTGTCAGCGGTTCAAATTGAATACCCGACCCGCAAATCGTAAATTTTAGTTCATTAAACCCTTCACGTTCCGCAAGAATATTAATCGCCGCCATAACAATATCGTTTGCATAATTATTGTTCTGAAAGGTACGAATCAACAAGATATTGCGGACGTCTTTCGCGTCTTTTTGAATGAATTTGTAATGATCACTATCTATGAAATTGGGGATTACGTGCCCATTTTCAATGGTCTGATCCATATCCCGTTCAGCGATAGATTTTAGATATTGCGAAACGAAAATTTTCGCCGATTCTTTTTGAGCAAAACATGCACTCGCGGCCTCCTTGCGTGCGCGATGTGTTTCATCACGCACGGCCCGGAGTTGTTCCATTTCATCCGTGCCGTAATTAAAAAACAACCGGCGATAGTCGCGCACTTCAAACCCATGGAACCAATGATAACATCGATTTGGCTCAATCTTATTCATAATAGTCGCAAGAGTATTGGGTGTTGGGGAGTGGGTAAGAATTTTCATGGACAGGCTATTTATCGCATCCAGATAGTCGGGCAAATCACCTATTGGAATTCGCAAACAACCTCCGGATTCTGACGGAAAGAATTTTGCGCGCTTATTTACATCATTCACTTCAACCACAAGAATTTTGCACCCGTTTTGAGCATATGCCTGTACACGTGATTGGATAAAACCGCCCCCATATCCTCGCCCTACACCCGGATAAGTATTACAAAAAAGAGCAAACTTAAATTGTTCTGCATTGGGAACAACTTTTTCAAATTTTGGTTTGAAAAAACTAAAACCCGGATTATCAAGTTGTTGGTATTCAAAATCTATAGGAACATCTTTTGTGCCGTTTATGCGATTTATGAGAGCCGTTTTTACCGAAACAGGCACTATTTTGTGGGCAAAGTTACGGATAAAGTTTATTTTGAAAATCTTGCGAATAATTCCAAGAATCGAGAATGATGGTCCATCTGAGCGGAATATGTTTTTAATTCGCCACAACGTTGGGTTTGCGGAAGCTTCTAATAGATTCTCCCGCATTTCCTTTTCGCGAAGTCTGGCAACAACCGCATCCTTGCGCGCCGTATCCAAGCTTTTTTGCAACTGAATGACATCCAAATCAGAGCTGCTTTCAGGTTTCCCGTCTTTATCCGCATCCACTAACTTGTTCATCCACTCTGCCCATATTCAAACAAAACCGCCAAGCTTGCTCGCCAGCAGGTCACATACCAAACTTTATACGCCCCAAATGTCAACTGATCACCTGTATCTGTTCAAGCAAAGGTAGGTTAGGCTTTAATAATCATGCTTCCAGATTTGGCAGGAAATTCTTTCAACGCATTACGCGTATCAACAATCAAATCAAGATTATCGACTAGGGTTTGCCAGTTAATATTGGAGTGCTCCGTCGCAACGATCGCCGCATCATAGGAAGCAAGGTTTGAAGCAGAAAACTCTACAGATTTCATCCCGGCAAATTCGGCATGTTCGCGGGTTGGTGGAAAGGTCGGAATGTAGGGGTCATAATAGTCGACTTGTGCCCCATGTTCCTTGAGCAATTCCATCAAAACCAGCGAAGGGCTTTCGCGCATATCGTCAACATTCTTTTTGTAGGCAATCCCGACAATAAGAATTTTTGCCCCGTTTAGCGCTTTCTTTTGATGCTTGCTGAGCGCAACAGAAAGTTTATTGATCACGTGCTCGGGCATATCAGCGTTGATTTCGCCAGCAAGCTCAATGAAGCGTGTATGCCGGCCAAATTCGCGGGCTTTCCATGTTAGATAAAATGGGTCAATCGGGATACAATGTCCGCCAAGGCCCGGCCCCGGATAAAAAGGCATAAAGCCAAACGGCTTGGTGGCCGCCGCGTCAATGACTTCCCATACATCGATGCCCATATCATCATAAATCAGCTTAAGTTCATTCACCAACGCGATGTTAACCGCGCGGAAAATGTTCTCGGTCAGCTTCACCGCCTCAGCGGTGTCAGGGCTTGAAACACGAACCACCTGATTGATCAGTGTCTCGTATAATGCCGCCGATATCTCCTCCCCTTCAGGGGTTGCCGCGCCTACAACTTTTGGAATTGTTGTCGTGTCAAAATCTGGATTGGCGGGGTCTTCGCGCTCGGGGGAAAATGCGACAAAGAAATCCTTATCTCCAACAAGCCCACTGCCCTCGGCCAGAATTGGCAACAGAACTTCACGGGTGGTGCCCGGATATGTTGTGGATTCAAGGATAATAATCTGCCCTTTTTGGACATGGGGGGCAATATTTTTTGCTGTTGCCCTGATATAGGATAGGTCAGGCTCGCGATATGCATTCAGCGGTGTCGGCACACAAATTAAAACGGCATCTGCATTGGCAATCTCAGAGAAATCCGTAGTTGCTGAAAAACGCCCAGTTTTAACCATGGCCTGCACTTTTTCAGAACTGATATGGGCAATCCGGCTCTTACCGTCATTAAGTTCATCAACCAAACCCTGATTGATATCAAAACCAACAACGTTAAACCCTACATTGTTAAAGCCAAGAATGAGCGGCAGGCCCACATAGCCCAAGCCTATAATCGCAATGGTAGTTTTGCGCTGTTCAAGTTTTTCGCCAAACTGGCGAATAATTTCGTTAGACACTGTCTGGTTTTCCATGATGTTTATTTGCCCGTTAGCCAAAAATTCGTTTTACGTTTTCAATAATATAAGTCTGTGTTTCGTCATCCATATAGGGGTGCATAGGAAGTGAAAGCACCTCGCCCGCCAAGCGGTCTGAAACCGGCAAGCCGTTGCCCCCTTGTGGATAATTCATATAGGCGGTTTGTTGATGCAAAGGTTTGGGATAATAAATCGCCGTTGGAATGCCCGCCTCTTTCAAGGCCACCTGTTTGGCCTCACGATCCTGAACGGTGAGCGTATATTGTGCCCAAGTGGAGATTGCACCATCCAACACAAAGGGCACGTTTACATAGTCACCCAGTTCCTTGGCATAGCGGGATGCCACTACATTACGCTTTTCAATTTCTTCGCCAAATATGCTAAGTTTTTCAATGAGTATAGATGCCTGAAGCGTGTCCAAACGTGCATGTAGACCAATGCGCACATTGTCGTACTTGTCCGTACCTTTGCCATGCACGCGTAGACTTTCCATGATGTCCGCCAGCTGTGCGTCATTGGTAAGCACGGCCCCCCCATCGCCATAACACCCTAAAGGTTTGGCGGGGAAAAAGCTTGTCGTGACCACATCAGCCCATTTTCCGGCCTGGTTGCCATTTAGGGATGAGCCATAGCCCTGCGCCGCATCCGAAATGAGTTTTAACCCATTGGCATCAGCGATCTTTTTAAGCGTCGGATAATCAGCAATTTGGCCGAACAGGTCCACAACGATTATGGCTTTGGGAGAAAATTTCCCTTCTCTTTTTACATCAGCAATGGCCAATTCCAAATGGGCTGGATCCATATTGAATGTGTCAGGAAGTATGTCGACAAAAACCGGCGTTGCACCAGTCAAGGCAACAACTTCAGCCGTGGCTGCAAAGGTAAAGCTTGGAACAAAAACCACGTCCCCCGGCCCTATGCCCCACGCCATCAGCGGCAAAGAAATAGCGTCAGTCCCGTTGGAGCAGGAAACCGTGCGTTCCATCTTTCCAAATTCAGATAGTTTGCCCTCAAGGATTTTGATCTCCGGGCCCATGATAAAGCGGCCATGTTCCAAAACACGCGCCATGGCATCGTCAATTTTAGAACCCAAATAGGCCCGTTGAGCCTGTAAATCGATAAATTGAATATTGTTCATTTTCAGCTTCCTCAGTCAATTTAGTACGTCTTGTTAGTACGTCTTGCAATTCAGTACGTCTTGCAACTCATTGCGTCTTATAATTCGGTGCGCTTGGTAATTCAGCGCGCCTTGCAGTTTAGGCGTCTTTTAGTGTCAGACCGTCCTGTGTTTCTTCATACTGCTCACCCGTACGTGGGCAAACAAGCGTGTCGTCAAGCAAATCCCCTGACTTACTCACCCAGCCCATGCGACGGGCAGGTACCCCTGCCATCAATGCGTAATCAGGCACATCTTTGGTCACAACAGCACCCGCGCCAATCGTGCAATATTGGCCCAGCGTATGGCCGCAGACTATGGTTGCATTGGCGCCGATGGTTGCGCCCTTTTTAACCAGTGTAGCGGCATATTCGTCCTTGCGCTCCACCCCGGCGCGCGGGGTTAGAACGTTGGTAAATACACAGGAGGGGCCGCAAAAAACATTATCCTCCAAGGTCACACCATTATAGAGCGACACGTTGTTCTGGATTTTGCAATTGTCGCCAATGGATACATCAGGCCCGGCCATAACATTTTGACCCAAGGAGCAATTTTTGCCAATGCTTGTACCTGAAATCACATGGCAAAAATGCCAGATTTTTGTTCCTTCACCTATGGTGCAACTCTCATCAATATAGGCGCTCTCATGGATATTTTTGTTTGACGCTTCACTCACGAACTTGGCACACCCGTCCAAATATTTTGCCCTGCGTCCCCGTCTTTCAACACTTTGAGTACGGCCATGGCCTCGCGACCATCCGTGTAAGGTGTTTCACCGGTTTGGCAGAATTTCAAGAAATGCACACACTCATTGCGCAGCGGTTCACCCGGCGTGACATCAACAGGTGTGGCGTCGGCTTTTTCCAATACGGGTGCCCCATCAACAATCTCTGCACGGTGGCGATACATCGTAAGTTTTTGAGGCCAGTCCGCCTGATCATCAAAAACGACCATGCCCTTTTCACCAACGATAACCAACCGCTGCTCCTTAAATGGATTAAGCCAGGACACTTCAACATGGGCCTTAATGCCATCGGGAAATGACATTTGCACACTGGCAAATCGCCAATGGCAGGTTGTAAGAAATTTCCTGAGAAACCAACGACCTGATCGGGGGCCTGCCCCGCCAGCGCGAGAATCATGGAAATGTCATGGGGGGCAAAACTCCACAAAACGTTTTCGTGGACACGCAATTTACCGATGCTCAATCGCCGGGAGTAAATATAACGGATTTTGCCAAGTTCGCCAGCTCGGACCATTTTCTTTAGTTTAAGAAAAGCGGGGTGATATTGTAGCAAATGCCCGACCATCAGGGTCTTTTTCGTCTGTTCCGCCACATCGCACAATTCCTGTGCATGTTCCATGGTCAGAGTTACAGGCTTTTCCACGAACACATGCTTGCCAGCTTTTAGGGCCTTGAGTGCCACCTGATGGTGCATCTCGGCGGGGGCGGCAATGACCACGGCATCGATTGAAACATCCCCAAGAATATCATCAACATCACGCGCTGGAACATTATATGTATCGTGCATTGTTTTTTGAATTGCAGGGTCAGGATCAGATATGGCCTTTAGCGCACTAAGTTCACTAAAATTGCGCACCAGGTTTTTACCCCAATGGCCACACCCGATTACCGCAACAGAAATTTGAGGAAGATCATTCATATTGTTCACTGATTTCGCTCTGGACATATATGCGCGTAACGCACTTTTTTCTTACTAAATTCGAGCATTAACTAGAGCAAATTAAGGGGCTTGAAAAGAGGTATTGTATAAACGCAAGTATCGAAGTTGGGATTATTGTATCTTAAAACAAAAATCCATTGAAATTTGTAATGCCTACCGCTATTTCTGTGCCCCTGATACGGCAAAAAAGTTAGTCTTATATATTC
>JAJRRG010000055.1 GCA_024279675.1 Alphaproteobacteria bacterium | reverse complement strand
TGCCCATTTTTTCGGTGCAACAATTAGCAAATTTAGAACAAAAAAGGAACGCTAATGAGCGAGCAAAGTTCTGTTTCTCCCAATGACACCCTTGACCTAATTGAGTTAAGTACAGAAATCGTGTGCTCATATATCAGTCATAATGATCTGAACTCAGCGGATCTCCCTAGATTGATTACAGACGTCCACGTGACACTCAGAAGTTTAAGGGCGCAGGATTCGGGTAATGTTGAATTTGATAGAAAACCGGCGGTACCGGTTAAAAAATCAGTTGCTCAGGATTACATAATTTGTCTTGAAGACGGCAAGAAATTTAAGTCCCTAAAACGACACATCCGTACCCATTACAATCTATCCCCCGAAGAATATCGTGAAAAATGGGGGTTGCCTTCAAACTATCCCATGGTTGCTCCAAACTATTCACAAGTGCGTTCAGCCTTGGCGCGGGCAAATGGTTTAGGTAAAAAGGACTAATTTTGGTTGCAATTCTGCACGGAAAAATACGGCAGAAATATATTGCTGAAACATATCCCTATGGTCGCTCTTGTTGAGCGGCCATTTTTTTTACCCATGAATTTATCCCCGTGACCATAAAAGGAAATAGGAATAGTATCCTATTTGTTTGAAAGGTCATTCCATGAATAAAATTGATTATTCTATCGGAGTTTTCGAAAAATCTACCGATAACAGTTCCCGCGCTGAACGCGCAGTTTGGGCGGCAGATGCACTTGGTGATTATAAGGCCTCGATATTGGTGCGCATCATCGCACATGCACATGGGGTAAGCGTCATTGAGCTATTCTACCATTCACGAAGTCGGGCACCAATTGCCACAACCCGACAAATTGCCATGTATATGATGCATGTGATTGTAGGGAGAAATTTAACGGAGGTCGGAAGATTCTTTGGCCGTGACCGTACGACCGTTTCCCATGCATGTTCCCGAATTGAGGACATGCGCGATGATCTAAAATTTGATTGCGAGATAGAAAAATTAGAAGAACAGTTCCAGTCGATTCTTGAAGGCGACATCGGCAATTGCCCATTTGTGGCGGAGGCTCAAGCCAATGACGCATAGAAGGAAAATTCGTTTTGTACGTGCCTTGGTTGGGGGTGCAGTTGCCCTGATCAATGATGCAGGATTGTATCAGATTAATTTGAAGAAGACCCAACTTAGCCTTGAGAGCGCCGACGTACGCGAACTCATCTCAGATGGTGTGTTGACGCTTAAGGATAAGGTTTGTTTTGCAACACCTGTGGCACGAAATTGGATTAAGCGTCATTTAGCAAGTGCTGGGGTTGGCACAAGTTCCACAGGGTTTGGGGAACAACATAGCGATATGCGTGTGGTTCAAGGAAGTTTGACGCGCCTAAATATCAATGAGGGTCCTCTACTAAGGCTGTCTTATGCGCGTAATGGGCGGTCACCATTTTTAGAACCTCATCATCTTTTGGCGGCCAAAAAAATCGAAACCCTCGTAGCGCGAACACAAATGCTCCAGCGCACCACCATGTCCTATGATCCAACGCGTACAGGGCAGGGGAATAAGTCCAGCGGTCTTGGTCCTGATTTGGGCGACAATGCACTTGATGCACGCAGAAAACTCCAAAATTGCCTGGATAGATTGCCCTTGGATTGCGCGAGCGTAGTGATGGATGTCTGTGGTTTTCAAAAAGGATTGCAATTGATTGAAACCGAACGGAAATGGCCCCGGCGTAGTGTCAAACTTATTCTGCGCATTGGCTTGGAGCAGTTGTGTGCATTTTTCGAATTTGCCCCAACGATTATTGGTAAAGAAATGAATTCACCCCGGTATTGGATGGGCGAAGATGCGCGGCCAAAATCACTTAAGACATGATCAAGCCACATGATGAAGATCTAAATCAGTGCCTTCGCTTCGCCCTGGATACGCTCAACCATCGCAACCAGACCATTGGCACGTTGGGCCGTAAGGTGTTCCCGTAGGCCAAGTTGGTCAAACATGTCCACCGCGTCCGATTGAACGATGCTTGCGACATCTTTGCCTGAGTAGAATGAAATAAGCACCGCGACCAATCCCTTAACGATCATGGCATCGGAATCCCCAGTGAAAGAGAGGTGGATATTTGGCCCCTCTATGCTTTGTGTGGAACTTAACCAGACCTGTGAAACGCATCCATTGACCTTATTCCGATCGGTTCTCTCGTGCTCGCTTATGGGTGCAAGTGCTTGGCCCAGTTCGATGAGATAGCGATACCGATCTTCCCAGTCATCCAGGAATTCCAAATTGTCTTTTATTTCGGCAAAGGGTGTATTTGTGCTCATGGACGAGGGTTTAACCCAACAGAGCCCATTTAGCCAAGTGCTTAAAACAACCAAGTGTTCAAAACAATCAGGTCCATTAAACAAACAAACGCTTTAGGAAAAATTGAGCCGCAGGGCGGGGCAGTGCACCTGCGGCTCGGGCAAAGGCCAATTCGTCAAGAAAAGTCGGGGGACAATAAGACGGGGCCTTTACAGTCAACTTTAATGTTTCATCATGTTCGAGGTAGCGCTAAACATTGCTTATTCTAGCAAATCCCTTGCTACTTTACCCTTTGCGTACAAGTCGTGGTTGGGGGAAGGGTGTATCACCTGATGGCTCACTTAGCATTATTTCGTGTTGTTCGGCCTCATCTGTTCCCAATGCTTGCTGAGATTCAATTGCCCGCTCTGATAATTGAGCCAACCCAACGTGGAGCACGGCCTTGGTACCAAAGCATTCAAGGGACGAGCAGGGCGCATTATTCAGTGCATTTCCAAGAAACTGTTCAGTCGATGCGATTGAACTTTCAGAAATCTGCGACACGGAGCCTTTTAGATCGACATGGGGCCCAATAAGCATAAATGCCATCCCCAACCAAAAAGCAGATCTAATCAATTTCATTCTTCTTGTGCCTATACCAGATTAAGTTTTCTTCGTGTTAGCCTGAACCTATACGAGACAAATTAATTGAGTTTTGGAAAATTGACTAAAATTTTATCTATCGGGAAATGAGTTGGGTAATTGATCCAGACCTTGATTTAGCAATAGTCTGTTTACTCTATCCGTAAAAACACCCTCATTTTTGTTCTTGGCGCGTTATTTGCGCCAATAGATTAAGGGTGTTTTAGGGGGTGATGGAAAAGGTTAGGCACAGCGGCGAGTAGCGCGCTGGAGTAAATGTAAGTAATGCGTAACCAAATAATATCGAGCGAACCCTCGGGTGAAAAAAATCCGGACAGAACCAGAAACGTTGAAGCTGGTATGTCAATTGGTGCAGGGGTTCCTGTTTACCGCTTAAGGCGAAATCTGGTCGTGAAAATGGCCATCACTATGTTGGTTGCTGCGAGCATTACGGCTCCCTTGGCTGTGCTGTCCTTTTTGCAAGGTGAGTATGTTCCCGCCATTATATTGATGTTGGTTATCGGTGTGAGTGGCCATAGCTGTTTATCAAGCCGTAAAGGGAAAACCAAAACCATTCTATTGGTTGAGCTATTGGGTGTCTTATCCGGGGGATTGTTACTTACCTTTGCAGACCCAAATCTGCTTGATCCAGGTTTGGCAATCGTCCTTTTAGTGCCCATACATCTGGCATTGGCGAGGGGAAAAACCAAGGGAAATAATTTTCTGATTACGTTTCCTACATTAGCAACCTATGCGGGTATTTGTATTGTTGGTTGGTTACCCGATTTGTTAAATTCGGGCGCCATTATCGGCTGGACGGGTCTCGTTTATTTTGTTTGTATTATTGCCATTCAGATATTTACCGCGTTGCAAATATATAAATTTCGCCAAGAGCGAGATCAGGCCCACAATTTGGCCGTGCGGCATTTAGCGGAACATATGGGGGATGGCTATGTACGCATTTCCCCAGACGGGCGTACATTGTTTGCCTCGACACAAACTGAAACACTGTTGGGTTCGCCACGTTATGAATTGACCGGATCAGGATTGCTAGACCGGGTGCATATTTTGGATCGTCCCCTGTTGCTCAAAGGTCTTTCAGATTCTGTGCATTCAGGCGTGAGACAAAGTGTTGAAGTGCGAATGCGTAAGGATAATCCAAACACATCATCTGCAATGCCGGTATATGTATGGATTGAAGTATTTTTTTCCCCGGTTGCAGAGCCAGACATAGCCATCGAAAAATGGGAACTCGTGGCCCTGTTGCGCGATATTACAGCGCGCAAAGATCATGAATTTGATTTGATTTCCGCACGTAAACTTGCCGAGGAAGCCTCTGTTACAAAATCGGGTTTCCTTGCAACAATCGGACATGAATTACGCACGCCCCTAAATGCCATTGTCGGGTTTTCTGAAATGATGAGCAATGGCATTGGTGGCGAGCTTGTGCCCGCCCATGAAGAATATGCGGAGCTAATTCATCAAAGCGGGCACCACCTGTTGGAAATTGTGAACATGCTGCTGGATATGTCCAAAATTGATGCTGGGAAGTTTGAACTTTCTATCAATAGTTTTGAGGCCGATGAGTTGGTGCTTCCCTGTATAAAGATGGTTGAAGCGAACGCCCACAAAAAGAGTGTGAAAATCACAGCTGAGTTGAATAGACATTTACCCACAATTCAGGGCGATGAACGTGCCTGTCGTCAGATATTGATCAATCTCTTATCCAATGCTGTAAAATTCTCTGAAGCAGATAGTGAAGTAATAGTCTCGGTAAAACGCCAGGGCCAATTCCTCAATATTTCCGTACAAGATAGCGGTATCGGCATGTCCGAGGAAGCGGCAAAGCGTGTCGGGGAAGCGTTTTTTCAGGCCCAAGACGGATTATCACGTCAATATGAAGGAACGGGCTTAGGTCTTTCCATTGTTAAAGGTCTGGTTGCACTGCACGATGGGAAAATGAAGATTAACTCTACGTTGGGTCAAGGCACGAATGTGACTGTCATGTTGCCCATAAATGGCCCCAAGCAGCATATGGAACCTGTTACGACCGTAACACCGATTACAAATAATACCCAAAAAGCTAAACCTGGCCCGCGTGCCGAACAAAGAAGTATTGCCTCATGACAAATGCCACTTACCCAAATTTTGCACGTGACCTTGCATTCACCCTGCTAAACAATCTCAGCCGTGCTTTCGGATGGGCATTTGCCAAATTCATGACCGCACCGATGCAAAATCTTGGTGTTTTTGCCATTAGCGCAGCGATTGTCTTTTCAGCGAGTAACGCGCTTTTCTGGCAAACCACAACCCATCCGGCCCCTTTGTTTTCTGAACCGAGCCAAGGCCAGACCGCCCAAACCTTTGGTGAAATTGTACCCGGTTTGAACGCACCTCACCCCCTTGAACTCGCTGTTTCAAGGGCAAGCGCGCCAATTTCACAGGACATACCAACGCCCGTCCCTGCGTTAACGAACAATCGTGGCGAAGTGGAAACGGGCGTTGTAACCCATGAATCTCTAATTCGGGCCCAAGAGGTATTAAGCGGTATGGGATTTTTCACCGGTAAAGTTGATGGTTTTTATGGCCCGCTCACGGCTGAGGCTATTCGTGCCTATGAAATATATCGTGGACTGCCACCCAAAGGTGCGATTACCCCTGAGATCATTGCAACCATAGTAAATGGGCCGACACTTTCTTCTGCGGTTGCATCCACAATTTCAGCACCAACAACTACTCCGGTGCTACAAGCTGTTGAACCCAGTCAAGCATTGCAAATTTTGACATCAAGCCAGAATACTACACCGAGTGAACAATGGGCGCCCCAAGTTCTGCCCACATTATCTGTGGCACCTGTAGAGGCAATCACGACTCCAGATGTTGGTGTCGCCTCAGTACCTCTTAACCCGCTGATCGATAAAGTTTTGATTGAAAATATCCAACGCGGCCTGTCTTCGTTGGGATTTTATTATAACACCTTTGACGGTGTTGCTGGTGAATCCACTGCGCGGGCGATCCGGGAATTTGAGAATTTCAAAAATATTGCACAAACCGGTTTGGTGAGCGAAGGATTGTTGGAGTGGTTAATATCTGCGGGCGCAAGAATAGAATAATATAACTTTAACCTTGGCTCATATCTAATGACATCCATACGATCAGGAATTTGGTGCGCAGCCTTTGTGCGGCGGCACAATGACAGGGGCAATATCTGTGTCGTATCGCGCAAAGGCGATGACATAGCCGGACAAGTGTGGATTGAAGTTGATCATCTAAATGGCACCAGTTCGCTCTATACCAAAGCATCAAGTGCCCTTTACGATGAGGACGCTTTGGATTGGCTCTTTCATGCCCGTTTTGAAGGCCAACCCTATGCAACAATTAAGGATCGAATTGATACTGAAATATCGTTTGATCCAGACTTTTGGTTGTTGACGCTGGAAAGTCGTGAGAATGATCATGGACTAGAGTTGTTAAAAGTCTAATCCGCCAAACCCATCAATATTATGTGTTTTAGCTAGCGCGGCGGGCCCCAATGCGTTCCAACGCTCCAATTGCTTGGGTAATAACTGGATCATTTGAAACGCGCCTGGCGGGACTAACCCGGTTTGTATCTTCATTAAAGGGCCGGTATTGCGGTTTTGCCAGATCAAGCAGATTAACTTCCCCGCGCCATGAACTTAGCAAAAACGCCATGGCGTCGGTGCTGATGTTTTGGAACATGCGCGCATAGGTGCTTAGGGTTTCAGAGCGGTCCTCTTCCTCATGCGAGGTGGCGTGAATAATCACTTTGAGACCATCCTGCGAGGTAAGACCAAATGCGCGCAGTACAACAAATAAAGCAGCACCGCTAACATCGTGGGCGATTTGCCCACACCGGATTTCATCCATGCCGGTGATTTGGGTGAGCAGTCGGGTAATTTCAGGACGTCGGTTTTCCATAAACAGTTTCATTAATGCTTTGGCTAAATCCTCTTTAACCAATGAGACTTGTTCCAGGGTACGTTTGATGGGCGCGCTGGGTGTTTTACGCAAGGAAAAGGCATCAATCACTTTAAGCCGGTCGGCTTCCTCAAGGTCAAAAAATGCTGGAGCCAAAAGGGCGGTGTCAAAATCATCGCGTTGGGCGAGGGATCGGGCAACCTTGTGATCCATTTGTGCAGATCGGGCCAAGGCATTTAGGTAAGGGCCGCGAGGTCGCATGGCCTTGTTGGCAGCCAAAGCACGATATACACGACGGGAATTAAGCTGGAACAATTTTGCCAACGCGACGTTGGAAATGTCTTGCCGGGCGGCAAGAACAGCACAGACCTTTGTGTCGGCAGTGCTTACAATACCAATCATGGTTTCTTCAGAAAGAGTTGGCGCTTCGGCTAGATAGGCAAGCAAATCATCGCCAATATTGGCCACAACCAATTGCTCAAGTTTCGGGGACAAAAATTCGGAGCGTCCCAAGGTAGCGGCAGCTTTTATCCGTGCGCCAAGCGCCGCCGTTGGAAAGAGCCGAGAAGCCAAAACTTCAAACTGTTCAACTTCCAGATTGTGGGGTTTCCCGCGACGAGAAAACGCATCACAGGCCGCAACCAATAATGTATTGGCGCGATCAATCCCGCCAGATTCAATCAGAAGTTGGAAAGTCTCGTAGGGTTGAAAGCCGATCATCTGCAAAACACGCACATTAGAGTGAAAAAAGGGTCAGCTGCATTATTTATCCCAATTCGTTAGCAGACTGTTAACCTTGACTAACTTTTAATGAATAAAGTAACGTTTTCATCATTTTTTCTTAAGGTTTGTGAAAAAACAAAAAATTTTCATAGCCTTTGGCCGTATTTGGCGTGTGAGATGATCGGCATTTAGTGAATAGAATCAAAAAAGTAGAATCGGTAATGAAACTAGCTTTAGCCTTGATGATTGCAATATTGGGATTTGGGATTGCTGGCTGTTCAGCCACAGGAGATTTTGGTCGTGTTCGCCAAGCTCCGGCAAGCGTTTTTGATCGCACGCCCCATGGTCTGGATGGTGAAGAGTTTGTACTGAGCCGAAGCGATGATGAAATTCAAATGGACAAATCCATTCAACGCTTTAGTTCAGAAATAGATGCTCAATCATGGGTAAGACAAATTCGGCATATGGCGAGGGCCGCTGGTGGGGCACCGACAAGCGAGAAGGACTATTATAATTGGCTTAGATTGCAATCATTTGCCTCTTCAAAGGGGGCCTATCGGGCAATTATAAATGAAGTTGATTTAGATATATTGAGTTTACCCCTAGCCTATGCCGCAATTTGCAAAGTTCAAAATCTGGATCGGGCGCGTACTATAGCAGTGGAAGAATTCTCTCAAACCGAACCTGATACGAAGGAGGCTGTACGTGTACGGCGTATGGAGAACTCTACAAAAATCAATAATTTCTCTGCAGTTGTAGACTTTCGATATGAGTCATATGTCTATGCTTTGGAACATCTGGTGGTTGAGGTCCCCGACGAACTCGCCCGAACCCTTGATACAAAGATTTCTGAGTTGGCCGTGTTGGCTCAAGTGTCTGCGGCTGGACAATTTTGTAGTTCTACTTAACATTAATCCCCTTAAAGCTCAGGCGCTAATTCGTCAGCAGGTGTGAGCATGCCACGCGCGATAACAATGTGCGATAGCGGGCACGCATGGACTGGTGGGGGGGCGCAAGACGTACCACTACAAACAAATTATCGGTGTTAGCTTCTACGATGAGCAAACTATTTGGGATACTCAGCTCTTGTCGCGAGAGTTGTTTGATTTGGGATTGATTGAAAACCCCCAATTGTAACAACTGATCAACACCTGGTTTGTTGGTTGTGCCAAAGAGGGCGCGACCAGTTTCATCAAACACTGAAACTGACCAAAATGTATCCGGTAGGCGCGCATTCAGTAATCCCACACCTAAAGCTAGGTCGAGTTTGCATACCCCGTATATCAGCTCAGGGTCAAGCTTGAATGGATTGGGGGTGCTGGTTTCAATGTCGCCCAACACCACAAACTTTTCCACACTGGCAAAGCCTTGCGCCTGTGTCCAAAATGTTTTTTGAGATAACGAGGGGAGGGTAAGGATAACAATCAAATGAATGATCAAGCCAAGCCCAATACCACCCAGTATCCATAAAAGAGTTCTGGTCATTGGCAACCCTCAAGCGTAATTGCAGGTAGCAGGCTTTCCCCAAGTTCTAGGTTTGAAAATATAGCACTATCATAAAGGTTTAGAATGAGGTGGAAGGGTCCGCTACCTTGTAAATTAAGCCAGTTTTTGGCCCCCAGAACTGGCCCCACATTTAGTATAAAACTGCCATTGCTTTCTCGGATCAGTCGAGAATTATTCAAGGCCAAATCTGCGCCCTTTCGGGTGACGGATATCCCATCTTGGTCAGTTGCTAGTAGTGTCCAAAGGGCAGAAGCTGGCATTGTACCCTTCAATTGATAGGAGCATTCCCTTCTTAAACTTTGCCCTGTGCTGTCTTGTTCGGCAATAAAACGAATACCCTCGGCCCGTGCGAGTTCCAATGCGCCATTGCGTGCCATAAAGGCTTGCGTATAGGGATCTGGTTCTGGCATGCCGACCTCTGACCATGCAAGCCACGGTCCCACACGAAGGGCGCCAAACACTGTCCCTTTATCAAGCGCAAAATAGCTAAGGCCAAATCCAATGCCTAGGGAGACGCCAAAAAACAGCACCAGATGGAAAAACAACCGCACGTTTTAGAGCTCCACTTGTTCTGAAATTACACCGGGACCAAAGGCAACGCTTGGTTGAGTTTGCAGAGTGCGAGTTTGGAGGGTGCGAGTTTGCACGGAGTTTGTGCGATTGTTTTGTATTTCAACGGCCAAAACTTCAAGCAAAGTTTTCATTTTTTGAGCAACTTCAGGGGTGAGGTTTTGTGAATGTTCCGCCACGATTATTGAATCCGCAGAATCAGAATTGGCCGCGTCATAGGCGCGTGGCACAAAATTAACGCCGAACAGGGGTTCAACTTTTATGTTGGCATGGGCGGTTTCCATGAATTTTTGCCATATGGTGGCCGGCAAATTGCCGCCGGTAAGTCGTCTTGTCGTGCTATTGTTATCATTGCCCATCCACACCGCAGCAACATAGTTTCCCGTATACCCCGCAAACCACGCATCGCGGTACGACGTTGTGGTGCCTGTTTTTCCAGCTGCGGGAACGCCTTCAACTCTGGCCCGTCGCCCAGTTCCCGAGGTCACCACATTACGTAGCATCATATTGATATCCGCAGCGGTTTTTTCTTGAATAAGGCGTTCGCGTTCAGCCTCAGGGTCAAACTGAAAAATAGTCTCTCCCCGAAGGGTCGTAATACGAGAGATGCCAATGGCCGTGGATTTTAACCCGCCACTGGCAAATACCGCATAGGCGGATGTCATATCAAGAACACTCACAGAAGCCACCCCAAGGGCAAGTGAACGGGTGATGGGGAATTGGTTCGAAATACCAAGCTTGTGGGCCATATCAGCGATCGGTTCGCGCCCTGTCCGAATGGATAGGGTCACCGGTATGGTGTTAATTGAACGGGTTAATGCGGTTAAGAGTGTCACATCCCCAGCAAACGAACGCCCGTAATTATTAGGACACCAATCCCCGATACAAACGCGTTTGTCGCGGACGACAGTACGGGGCGTATATCCTAATTCTTCAAACGCTGTTGCATAAACAAAGGGCTTAAAGGATGAGCCGGGCTGGCGTGTGGAGGCTGTTGCGCGGTTGAACTGGCTGACCCCATAATCCAGCCCACCCACCATGGCCCTTACCGGGCCGTTGGGTTCAATAACCACAAGGGCTGCTTGGTCAACGCCATAATCATCCCCGCTTTCGCGCAATACTGAAGTCACTGCTTGCTCGGCATAGGATTGCAAAACGGGATCAACTGTGGTGCGAACAACAAAACCGACGGCCTCACTTCCCGCAACCAGGCGCTTTACTTCCTCAAAAGTCCAGTCCAGGAAATAGTTTGGGGATTCAATATCATCAAATCGCTCGATGGGTTGAGCAGGGAGACGCCGGGCAGCGGTTACCTGACCTTCTGAGAGAAACCCGGCTTGAACCATATTGGTCAAAACATCATTGGCGCGACTGCGCGCCGCGGCCAAATCAATATGGGGCGCATAGCGAGAGGGAGCTTTAAACAAACCCCCAAGCATCGCGGCCTCTGCCAAATTGATGTCGCGTACAGATTTACCGAAATAGAAATCCGCGGCGGCGGCAACGCCAAAATTCCCGCCCCCCATATAGGCACGATCAAAATAGAGCTTGAGAATCTCATCCTTGGTAAAATGAGATTCAAGCCAAAGGGCCAAAAATGCTTCGTCAATCTTGCGACCAAGGGTTCTTTCAGAAGACAGGAACAGGTTTTTAGCCAATTGCTGGGTAATGGACGAGCCACCTTCAACAACAGATTGTGCCTGAAGGTTTGAAAGAAGGGCGCGCAATGTTCCCAAAACATCAATGCCAAAATGCTGGTAAAAGCGCCGGTCCTCAGTAGCCAATGTCGCTTTGATCAACATATCGGGCAGTTTATCCAGATCAAAAGAATCATCGGTTCGGATCCCGCGCCGTCCTATCTGATTGCCATAGCGGTCAAGGAAAATGACTGAATAGTCGTCCACTTTGTTGAACTCCCCAGATGCGGCTGCATCAAAAGCGGGGATAGCCAAAGCCGTCATTAGAGTTAAGCCAATTGCCAGAAAATTCAAACCATCAGAGATGATTTCCACCAACCATCGTTTAATTCCATAAACATGGAATATGGACATGGCGTCCTGAAAACGCGTATAGCCGCGCCCCATCGATTGGAAAAAATCAAACAAGGTAGAATCAAGCCACGCATCCGCCTCAAGAAGCGGCGTGGTTTTTTTCCGTTTTTGTTTGGTATAAAACGGGTCCTGCAAAATTTAATCCTGACTAGGTCAACCGGTAAAAATAACTAGATTAGTCAAAACAATTACTTTAAGCGCAAAAAAGCTTACAAACTAACTTCTAACCTAGTTTAGTAAACGTTGAATGATATTTTTTTATGTCCGGAGTGGAATAATAATTGTGGCTTTCTGGGAAGAAAAAACGCTTGAGGAAATGTCCGAGCAAGAGTGGGAGTCTCTTTGCGACGGGTGCGGTCGG
>JAJRRG010000054.1 GCA_024279675.1 Alphaproteobacteria bacterium | reverse complement strand
TGTTTTAGAGCATGAGATATTTGTTTAGCGCATAAATGACTTACAATCGATATTGATCCGGGTAATAAGAGCGTTTCAACCTTTAGATTAATTTTTCCATGGATATTTGAAGACCTTTCCTATGACGAATTTTCCCACGGACATAAACGATATTGAAATCGCGCGAAAACGTTTGCGCTATCGTAGCTGGCATCGCGGCACCAAGGAATTGGATTATATTCTGGGGCATTATATTGATGCCCATGTTGCAGGGTTTGATAGGGCGCACCTTGCCCGGTTTGAGCAATTGTTTGCCCATGAGGAAACTGACCTTCAACAATGGTTGATGGGGCAAAAACCAATGCCACAATCCCCTGAGGGTGATTTGTTGGCCGAAATACGTCTCTTTCATCTCAAAACATTGGCTGAAAGCGACACGTCCAGATGAGTGCTGATCAAAACGTTATCCCGGAGCGCATCGCGGATAAAACCTATGTGAATGTGCCAGAGGGTATGCAGGGCATGGTGCTGGCTGATATGGTTGCCAAGCGTCTCGTGGAGGCACCAAATGCGCCGGTTTCGCTGGTGTTTGTTGCCCGGGACGGCCCACGTTTGCAGCGCTTGGCCGATATTTTGCGCCAGATGATGCCAACCCATCCTATCCTAATTTTTCCCGCTTGGGATTGCTTGCCCTACGACCGGGTTTCCCCCAATTCCATCAGTATTGCGGCGCGCATGGATACGCTGGCCACATTGGTGCGTGGGGATTTACGCGGGGCAATTGTTCTGACCAGTGCCAATGCCTTTGTGCAAAAACTGGTGCCGCGCGCCATTGTCAGCCAAATGAGTTTTTCTGCCAAAGCGGGGCGCGTTGTAGACAGTAATAAGCTGATTGAATGGGCGGCGGTGAATGGCTATTTGCGGGTGCCAACGGTGCGCGAAGCGGGTGAGTTTGCCGTGCGCGGGGGACTGATAGACCTTTACCCGGCGGGACATGATGCGCCGCTTAGGTTTGATTTTTTTGGTTCGGCACTTGAGAGCATTCGCACCTTTGATCCCGAAACCCAGCGCACCAGTGGTACGCTGAAGGAAATCTCGCTTGTACCAATGAGCGAGATTGTATTTACCCCAGACACGATTCGTAAATTTCGGCGCACCTACACCTCTACTTTTGGCGGGTTTACCGCTGATGATCCGCTTTACGCGGCGATTAGTGCGGGCCAACGCTATGCGGGGGCTGAGCATTGGTTGCCGTTTTTTTATGATTCTATGCAACCTCTGGAAGATTATTGCCCCAATGCGCCCTTTGTTTTTGATGATCAATGTCTTGACGCGATGGGTGAGCGACGCTTGCAAATTGCTGATTATCATCAGGCACGGGTGAAATCCCAGGCGGGGGAAGGCGGATCTGCGGGTGACGGGGCAAAGTACAACCCCATTGAGCCGGATTTGCTGTATGACCTTGAAACGCCGCCTTATATTTTGGAACAAGGGGGCGCGTCAATTCAGTTGAGTGCCTTTGATACGGGCGCGCCAGAGGGTGTGCAAATTGACATGGGGGGTAAATTGCCACCCAATTTTGCCGCCGAACGTCTTTCCAACGAAACCAATCTGTTTGAAGCGGTTGTTGAACGGCTGCATGGGGCGAGCAGAGCCAAAAAACGCACCATCATCGCCTGTTGGTCCGAGGGGACGCGTGACCGCATGCGGCAGGTGTTGGTGGATCATGACCTTAAGCGCCACAAATTGGCACAAAACTGGAACGATGCGCTTGAAGCGCCGGTTGGAACTGTGTCCTTAGTTATTCTTGGCATTGAGAGTGGCTATGAAACCGATGGGCTGTTGATTTTATGTGAGCAGGACATTCTTGGGGAACGCCTTATTCGCAACCAACGTCGCCGTAAGGTCAAGAATGCGCTTACCGAAGCGTCTTCTTTGGCCTCAGGGGATTTTGTGGTGCATGTGGATCATGGGATTGGCCGGTTTATCGGATTACGTGCCATTGAGGCTATGGGTGCCCCCCATGATTGCGTGGAAATTGAATATGCGCGCGGCGATAAGCTCTATTTGCCCGTGGAAAATATTGAGCTGTTAACTCGATATGGGGAAGCCAGTTCATCGGCTCTGCTCGATAAATTGGGCGGGGTCGCATGGCAGGCGAAAAAGGCTCAACTCAAGCAGCGTATCCGCATTATGGCGGAACAGTTGATCAAGATTGCGGCGAATCGCGCCATGACCAGCACTGACCCGGTTGACTTGCCCACCGGTGCCTATGATGAATTTGTCGCTCGGTTCCAGTTTGAAGAAACTGAAGATCAACTCACGGCCATTGACGCGATTATGGAAGATTTGGCATCGGGCAAGGTGATGGATCGCCTTGTGTGCGGTGATGTGGGGTTTGGAAAAACCGAGATTGCCCTACGGGCCGCATTTTGCGTGGCTTTGTCAGGTCGACAGGTGGCGGTTGTGGTGCCCACCACATTGTTGGCGCGTCAACATTACAAAACTTTTGTCGAGCGGTTTGCCGGTCTGCCGATAAAGATTGGGCAGGCTTCGCGGCTGGTCTCGGCCAAGGATTTGAAGGCGACAAAACAGGGCCTCACGGATGGGGATGTTGATATTGTTATCGGTACCCATGCGCTTTTAGCAAAATCCATCAAGTTCTATGACCTTGGGTTGCTGGTGGTAGATGAGGAGCAGCATTTCGGGGTTGGTCATAAGGAACGTCTGAAAGAGCTAAAAGATGCTGTGCATGTGCTCACGCTCACGGCAACACCTATTCCGCGCACGCTGCAGATGGCTTTGACCGGAGTGCGTGACTTGTCCCTGTTGGCAACGCCGCCTGTCGATCGACTTGCCATTCGCACCTTTATTTCACCCTTTGATGGCCTCACCGTCCGCGAAGCGTTGCTGCGGGAAAAATACCGTGGCGGACAATCCTTTTATGTGGTGCCTCGCATCAAGGATCAGGGGCGAATTGCTGAGTTTTTACGTGAGCAGGTGCCCGAAATTTCATTCATGGTGGCTAATGGTCAAATGCCACCGGGGGAACTCGATGACATCATGAATGCTTTTTATGATGGAAAATTTGATGTTTTATTGTCAACAACCATCGTTGAGTCCGGACTTGATATTCCCAATGCCAACACATTGATCGTGCATCGGGCGGATATGTTCGGGTTGGCGCAACTCTATCAAATTCGCGGGCGAATCGGGCGCTCAAAAATCCGTGCTTATGCTCTGTTCACGGTCTCGCCGAGCCAGCGCATGACAGAACAGGCGGAGCGCCGTCTGCAAGTGTTGCAATCGCTGGATAGTTTGGGGGCAGGGTTTCAATTGGCATCCCATGATTTGGATATTCGGGGGGCTGGGAACCTGTTGGGCGATGAGCAATCGGGCCATATTCGTGAAGTGGGTTATGAGCTTTATCAGGCAATGCTGGAGGATGCTGTTGCTCAATTGCGCGCCGGGGGGCGTGATGAGGATGAGGCAGGGGAATGGTCGCCGCAAATTTCCCTTGGTATGCCGGTGATGATTCCTGAGAATTATGTGCCTGATTTACAGGTACGGATGCAGCTTTATCGACGTTTGGGCGGATTGAGCGAAAATAGTGAAATTGATGCGTTTGGCGCCGAGCTTATTGATCGATTTGGCCCCTTACCCGAAGAAGTGGTGGCGCTGCTCAAGATAATTGTCGTGAAAGCCCTGTGTCGTACAGCAAATGTTGAAAAGGTGGATGCGGGGCCAAAGGGCGCTGTTGTTTCTCTTCGGAACAATAGTTTCCCCAATCCTGCCGGCCTGGTGGCTCTGGTATCTGACCCTGCGATGGGTGTTCGTTTGAAGCCTGACCATAGGCTGGTTTTCTCGCGAAATTGGCCGACTGCTGAAAATCGCCTGAAGGGGACAGCGTCATTGATGCTTAGATTGGCCCGACTTAGTCAAAAAAGCGACACTTCTGCCACAAATTAAAGATATTTAATTGGATTGGTGCGATGGTCATGTTATTGCCCGATTTAATGATTTGAAGAACGGTACATA
>JAJRRG010000053.1 GCA_024279675.1 Alphaproteobacteria bacterium | reverse complement strand
TAGCTTAGGGCGATTTCGCCGCCTTGGGCACGCACGGCCTTTGCAATGCCATAGGCAATGGAGCGCTTGTTGGCGACACCCATAATCAAGCCGCGCTTACCTGCCATCAAACCTTCAGCCATATTTATCACTCCAATTTATATGCACAATTTTGCATTTGATTTTGTTTGGTTGAAATTGCTTTTGACACAGGCCAAGATAGGGAGCAAGTTTTCAACGCTCCTCAAGTGACAATCCCGAAAAAAATGACACTGGAAAATATTCAAATCGTTACCCAACTTGAAGCTATCCTTGGGGCAAACAATGTCCTAAGCGAAAATTCTGAGATGGTGCCATTTATTTCTGAACCACGAAAACGGTTTCATGAAACAGCCCAAGCGGTAGTTATGCCCAGAAGCATTGCCGATCTGCAAACATTGGTCAGATGGGCAAATAATCATAAAATCCCGCTGATCCCACAAGGTGGAAATACGGGCATGGTGGGGGGACAAGTGCCCCTGTTGGGTCAGGAAATCATTGTGAACATGGGCCGCCTCAACAAGGTTCGCCAAGTGGATGCAGATGGCGGGCATATGATTGTTGAAGCGGGGCTCATACTTGAACACGCCCACGGGGTCGCTTTGCAAAACAATATGCTTTTTCCTCTCACGATAGCCTCGAAAGGGTCTGCGCAAATTGGAGGTGTTTTATCCACCAACGCCGGGGGCACGCAGGTTCTGGCGTATGGTAATGCGCGTGCGCTTTGTTTGGGGGTTGAGGCTGTTTTGCCCGACGGTTCGCTTTATCAAGGGCTGAACGGGCTTAAAAAAAACAATACCGGCTATGATTTGAGCAATCTGCTTGTGGGCGCAGAGGGTACGTTGGGATTTATCACGGCTGCGAGCTTAAAGCTTTTTCCCAAGCCCTCACACTATGAAACCGCATGGATAAATGTTGCCTCACCGCAAATTGGACTGCGATTGCTTTCCTTGATGCAGGAAATGGCAGGTAATTATCTGACCGCTTTTGAACTTATGCCCCGTTTTGGCATTGATATGCAGCTTAAACACACAATGATTGCCCGCGACCCCTCTGAAAGTCTTTCACCTTGGTATGTGATGGCGGAAATGTCTCTAACCAAGGGGCGCGAAAATATTATGCAACGCTGTTTAGAGGAGGCATTTGGAAATAAGTTGATTGAAGACGCAATCATCGCCAGCACTCTTGGGCATCGTGAACTTATGTGGGCCACCCGTGAGCAAATGTCCGCCAGTCAATCGCGCGAAGGCGCCTCAATCAAACATGATGTTTCGGTGCCAATTTCAAAGGTTCCAGAACTTATTGAGCGGGGTTGCGCTGTTGCAGAAAAGCTCATCCCCGGTATCAGGCCCTGCCCATTTGGGCATATGGGGGATGGTAATATTCATTTCAATTTTAGCCAGCCTCAGGGCGCTGACCCGGTCGCGTTTATGGCAAGTGCACAACCTCTGCATGATGCGATTTATGAGATTATTGCGGATATGGGCGGTTCAATTTCCGCAGAACATGGCATTGGACAACTCAAAGTTGATTTACTCGCCCAAACCAAAGACCCAGTGGCCCTCACCATGATGGGAAAAATCAAACACGCTCTTGACCCCAATAATATCTGCAATCCAGGAAAAATACTGGCAATATCAAAACAGGATTAAAACAGATCAAGTTGAGTTGGTTTTGTGGGCTTTTTAGGCGCGGCGGGTTTTTGCGGTTTATTTGGTATCGAATTATCTGCACTTTGTTCAAAGGCGGGAACAATTAAATCCGCATCGTCATTACGCGGGGAATTCACCCGTGTTGTTACCGCATGATATTGGCATATGCCATTGGGGATTGAGCGCAGGAGTTTGTGGGCGTTTGGCGCATTTACATTTGCCGTATCAAGCCACATATCGATACCTTCACCGCTCAGGCTCACCGGGGAACGATGATGAACCGGCTTAATATCTGCGTTTGCATCCACGGTGATAATGGCAGCCGTATCCACTTCCTCGCCCTCATCTCCAACCCAAGTGGAATAGAGCCCCGCCATCATAAACGGACGTCCATCCTTGCGGGTGATATAGGTGGGCGTTTTACTGCCGTCCGGGTTTTTTTGCCATTCGTAATAACCGCTGGCGGGAATAATGCAGCGGGTATTATTCAAGGCATTCTTAAACGAAGTTTTCTCGGGCAAAGTTTCAGCGCGCGCATTGATGATCAAGGGAAAATCATTGGGATCTTCGACCCATTCAGGAACCAACCCCCAACGCATCAGGGCGGGCTTCACCGTTCCCCCAACGCGCCTGAGCACAAGAATTGGCTGGGTTGGGGCAATGTTATATCGGGCGAGTGCATGTTCAATCTGAGGGATTGTCTCGGACTTTAGCGCTGTCACAAAATCACTCATCAGCGCGTTGATCTGAGCCCAAGATAAAAGCAAAGTAAAACGCCCACACATGAAATTCTGCCCTTCTTTAATTCTTGCTCTTTTGCCTATGCAAAACTGGCCTCAGGTTAAATACGCATAGATATGTTCACGGAGCAACAAAGCAAAACTGGGCAAATAGTACAAATAGTAAAACTGGTGAAAAGCGTACGTGATGCAAGAGAAGTGTAGCGATTGGGTTACCCGACCAAACGATGGGGCATTGTTGGCGGCCAATGTTAATCTGGAAAGTGGGTTGGCAACGGATTTCCTCAATCTGTTTAACGAATATATTATGCTGGCTGAACTGGTTGCAGACGGTTCTATGGATCATGATGTGCTGAGCGATTGGCTACCCATTGATTATGAAACCCACTTTGCCCGCTCCGGATTTGAGGGCGCAGATATTGTCTTGGCTTGTTTTCGATCCTTGCCTTGCTGCGTCCGACACAAATTTGATGATGAAGTTAATATCCTGATTACCCTTATTCTTACGCACCAAGATGCCCCTTCTCCTCCAATCCATTTAATGGATGACATCAAACATCATCGCGACATGGTCGCAGCGATTATTAGTGAACCGGTTTCAACCGCAATGGACAATAGTGACGACACCCAAGCGGCAATTGATGCTTTGTTTGATTAGGGACGTTTCCCCCTGCCCGAAAAAACTATCCACACATCATCACCCTCTCGTGAACAGGCTTGAGTTGGCATGGGCATATATTGGTGCCAACTTACCCTGAGATATTGCAAGGAGATAATCATGTTTGTTAAATACTTAATTGTGGCGGCTATGTTGTTTGGCGCGCCAGTTCTGGCCAGCCAGCCCGCGATGGCACAGGAATTTGGACGCCCCATTGGGGAATGGAAAACCGATTTCTCTAACTCAACAATCGATATGGGCGAGATTATTGATG
>JAJRRG010000052.1 GCA_024279675.1 Alphaproteobacteria bacterium | reverse complement strand
GCATTGGATGTATTTGCCCAAGAACCTTTGTCGGCAGATTCGCCCTTGCGCACTGCGCCGAATATTTTGCTTTCCCCCCATGTGGCGTGGTATTCAGATGTGGCTGTTCAAAGCCTGCAATCTTTGGTAGCGGATGAAATCACCCGTGCTCTAAAAGGGCAAGCGCCAAGGCGTCCAATTCCGGGTTTTTAATTACTAAATGGCCCAACAAACGGGCAAAAGGAACAACATGAAATTTTTACGTTATGGCCCTCGCGGTTCAGAAAAACCCGGCATACTGGATAAAGACGCAAACATCAGAGATCTATCCGGCCTAGTGAGTGACATTGCAGGGGAAACCCTTGCTGATTTGTCTCGGTTCGCCGATCTCAATGTTGAAACATTGCCAATAGTTGAAGGCGACCCGCGTTTGGGCGCTTGTGTTGGTGGCACGGGTAAATTCATGTGTATCGGCCTCAATTATGCGGATCATGCCGCAGAATCTGGCATGGCGGTTCCATCTGAACCTGTCTTATTTATGAAAGCAACCAGTGCCATTTGCGGGCCTAATGATCCGATTATCATTCCCCGTGGAAGTGAAAAGACCGATTGGGAAGTTGAGCTTGGCGTTATCATCGGCAAACGCGCAAAATATGTCGATGAAGCTGACGCTATGGATTATGTTGCTGGATTTTGCGTCATCAATGATGTGTCTGAACGTGCCTACCAGATGGAACATGAGGGACAATGGACAAAGGGCAAATCATGCGACAATTTTGGGCAAACCGGCCCTTATTTGGTGACCTCGGATGAAATTGATGATCCACAAAATCTTGGCCTTTGGCTCAAGGTAAACGGGGAACAGGTACAGAATGGCACCACCAAAACCATGGTCTATGGTGTCAAGCATCTGGTTGCATATCTGAGTAAATTTATGACCCTAGAACCCGGTGACATTATCTCAACCGGCACCCCCCCCGGCGTTGGGCATGGTTTCAAACCACCGCGTTATCTTAAGGCGGGCGATGTGGTGGAACTGGGGATTGATGGCCTTGGTGAACAACGCCAAACCTGCGTGGCAGATGCCTAACATGGTGACAAACGTCAAATCTGTTGAGGCGTTTCCTGTTTCCTATCAGGAACCAACTGATCACAACCGTTTTCGCTCCGTGTGTCTGGTCAAGATCACGGACGAAGACGGGCGTGTTGGTTGGGGCGAATGCTGTACCTATTTCCCTGAGGCAACATTGGCCGCCGCCAAACTTGTTGAAGGGTTGGCTGAAATTGTTGTGGGGCAAAATATATTGCACACGCAGACCATTTGGCGAAAACTGCACGAACATTCATGGTGGTATGGCACTGGGGCAGGTTTGACCTCGATTGCAATTTCAGGAATTGACATTGCTCTATGGGATTTGAAGGGCAAAGCCTTGAACGTGAGTGTCTTGGAACTATTGGGTGGCCCCGCCCATGAAAAGATGCCCGCCATCGCCTCTTTGCATGGCACCAAAGAAACCATTGAGGAAATGGCAGAAGAAATTGCCGCACACACTGCAACAGGCCTGCATGGGGCCAAGGTCGGTTTTGGTAAGCTGGGCAAAGCAAACCTTGGCTTTGAGCATGATCGTGATGTCGAATTTGTGCGCAAAGTGTCCGAGGCCATGGGGCCAGATAAAATGCTGATGGTTGACCTTGGCGTCAAAAATTCTTGGGACATTTCAACCGCAATTACCCGCGCCCGCGCCTTTGAAGAGTTGGGCGTTTATTGGCTCGAGGAACCGTTGGGCCATGACGACCCACAAGGTTATGCGGCCCTACGTGCGACCTCTGGCATTCGCATTGCCTATGGCGAGCGTGAGTGGAACGCGGCGGGCGTCAAACGCATTGCGGACACAGGAACCGTCGATGTGATCGGTTTGGATCCGGGGCGTGTTGGTGGCATAAGCGGTTTTGTCAAAGCGGCTGAAATTTGTAATCTGGCACGTCGGCAAGCCAATGCCCATAATTTTTCAACGGCAATTGTAGGGGCGGCAAGTCAGGCCCTGAGTTGGTCAAACCCCGCTTGCAAATTGCTGGAGCTGCAACCTGTTTACGGACCCGCCCAAGCCGATTTGGTTGATAAACCAATTTGGCATGAAAACGGTTATGTCCCCATGCCAACAGGGCCCGGCCTTGGCATTGAAATCAATGAAGACCTTGTCGCTTCGGCGCTTATGGACAATTAGGATTTAATATGACCGATACGCTAGGCTTTGGCATGGGCGGAAAAACTGTTCTAATAACCGGGGCAACAGGGGCCATTGGTCAAGCCGTTGCCAAAGGGTTTGCAGGCGCAGGGGCTAACGTTGCCGTGGTTGATTTGGAACAGGGGCGCTGTTCAGAATTTGCTGCGCAACTGGGGAGCAATCACCGGGGATTTGGTTGCGATCTCACCAACACAAAATCACTTGGCTCGCTGGTTGAAAATATTGAACAAACTCTGGGGCCCATTGATATTCTCGTCAATATTGCCGGGATTATCATTCGTGCTGACGATATTTTTTCCGTCAGCGAACAAGATTTTGACAAGCAAATGGCCATCAATCTCAAAGCGCCGTTTTTCCTGACACAGGCCGTGGCCAAGCATATGGTGGATGCCGGGCGCAAAGGAGCGATAATCAATTATTCCTCCCAAGGGTGGATGTCGGGCGGCTTTGGCGGCTCGGTGATCTATAACGCGGGGAAGGGGGGCATAACTACCATGACCCGTGGCCTCGCTCGCTCGTGGGCTGAGCATGATATTCGTGTCAATGCGGTGGCGCCGGGGTTGGTTGAAACGCCAATGCTGGGTTTGGACCGGATGAACGGTCAGCAAATGGATAAAATGGTTGAATCTATTCCCATGAAACGCTTGGGTGCCCCCGATGATCATGTGGGTGCAACATTGTTTTTAGCCAGTGATATGGCGTCCTATGTGACCGGAGCCACCATCAATGTCAGCGGTGGATTTTTAATGTACTAAAGCATATCTCCCAAAAGTGGGCACCGGTTTTGGGACAAAAGATATGCGAAAACAAACAGCTAAGGCATATCTCCCAAAAGTGGGCACCGGTTTTGGGACAAAAGATATGCGAAAATAAACAGCCCACCGGCGTGAGATTTTACAAAATAAAAAAGCACGTTGAGTAAATTCCAATAAACACAACTTGCTTTAGGCGACGTCTGCCGATGGAAATAGCCTATTCAATGGGCGCGTCAGAATGGATAAGTCCTCGGTTTTTCATCTCGATCCAAAGTTCCTTGGGAATTGCTCGATTGAAATTTTTGGCGTTGCCACTGACCTGATCGCCGGTAATGGCACCGGGAATAATCGAGCAGACCGCCGGATGAAACAGTGGAAACTGCAACGCAGCGGCCATTAGAGGCACATCAAACTCTGCGCAAAGGCACGCAAGATCCATAGCACGCTTGCGTTTGTCTTCTGGCACCGGACCATAATTGTACAAAATATCCGGGTTTGTCGGGTCAGCCAAAAGACCCGAAGCAAACGGGGCACCAATCACAATCTTGATGTTGCGTTCAAGGCAGACCTTCATGGCGCTGTTCAGGGCATCTTGATCCAAAAGAGTGTAGGGCATGGCAACAAGAAAAAAGTCGACCGGCAATCGTTCGGCGAAATATTCAAAATCCACAAGTGCATTAATGCCCATACCAAAGGAGGAAATTTCGCCGGATTTTTTCAGTTGCTTTAAGTAACTCAAGCCACTCTCATTCAGATTGGCAAAATGGCGCGCAAACTTGTCCCCGTGATAGCCCTGATCAAGGTCGTGGATGATCAAAGCATCAATGGAACTCTGCCCAAGACGCAATTGGCTCTGGGCGTAGGAGTTGGCCAACCCGGATGCTGAATAATCGTAGAGCACCTCAAAATTTTGACCGCCATTCCACTGCACGCGGCTATCTTTCCCCCGTGGTGCTGGGCGATAGACACGCCCGACTTTGGTGGACAGGAAATAGTCCTCACGCGGATGCTGGCGCAACATCGCCCCAAGTCTATGCTCGCTTAGCCCATGACCATACCAAGGCGCGGTGTCAAAATATCGGATGCCAACGTCCCACGCGGTTTCAAGGGTTTGGCGCGCTTTGGTTTCGGCAATGTCCGTAAACAGATTGCCAAGCGAAGCACAGCCCAAACCGAATTTTGGCATTGCAATCGCCTGAACCGGCGCAACTTCAGGGGCAGTGGATATATCGCGCGGATCGCTCATGATTTTTCAATTCTTTGCAACGGGATATTGGTGTTTAAAGCACTTTTAGTTTGCAACATTTAGACCTAAGATAATAGTTCATAATTGCTTTTGTTGATTATAAAATCACCAAAAAGGAGGCGCAAATGCCTGACTTCCCAATAGTTGACGCCCATGTTCATTTGTGGGATCCCGCTAGGATGTCCATCAGTTGGCAACAGGAGAATGATTTTCTGCGACGTTCCTTTTTACCTCAAAATTATGCCAAGGATTTAGGGCATGTTGATGTGGAAGCTATGGTTTTTGTTGAGTGCTTTGTTGATCAAGGGAATTATCTCAGGGAAGTGCAATTTGTTGAAAAATGCGCAAAAAAAGAGCCGCGCATAAAGTCGATTGTTGCGCAAGCGCCCTTGGAATTTGGCGATGATGTGCGCCCGTTTTTGCAATACCTGAAGAACCACCATCCAAAAGTTGTTGGTATTCGCCGGATGATAGAATTTCAAGACGACCCGGATTTTTGCCTGCGACCCAATTTCATCAAGGGTTTGAATATGCTTGCAGAATTTGACTATAGCTTTGAAATAAATATCCATCACAGCCAAATGGATAAGGTTCTGCAGATGGTTCCTAAGATTGATGGGGTTACGATGATCTTGGATCATTGTGGTAAGCCGGGCATCAAAGAACAATCACTGCAACACTGGAAAGATCAGATGGCTGAGTTAGCAAGCCATGAAAATGTATATTGCAAATTGTCAGACTTGCCAGTTGAAGCGGATTGGGAAAATTGGGACGCGCAGGATATTTCTCCCTACATTGACGTCACAGTGGAAGCTTTTACGCTGAACCGGATGATATATGCGGGGGACTGGCCGGTTTGTTTACAGGCAACAAGCCTCACGCAGTGGGTAAGTTTGCTCGATGCATATTTTCAGGGCGTAGATGAAAAATTAATGCGCGCTTTTTACAATGGAAATGCCAAGCGTGTTTATAAAATCACTTAAATAGCCCTAGGAATGCAAGCTTCTTGAAGAACGCCAAACGCCGCAACTAATGCTACGCCCTGCCGGTGGCGCGAACGAAGTGAGTTGCCGCGAGATCAACCCACATTGCACACAGAGCGCACGCGATGTGCAAGAATTGGTTCAACAAAAAATAGTTGGTAGGATTTGGCGCAAGAAACATCGAAATTGTTAGCGAGCGAAGAGCGAGCCGCAACTAATGCTACGCCCTGCCGGAGGCGCGAACGAAGTGAGTTGCCGCGAGATCAAAAAATGGTACGCCCAACGGGACTCGAACCCGTGTTTCCGCCGTGAAAGGGCAGCGTCCTAGACCACTAGACGATGGGCGCACACTTTGAAAAAGCATTGAAACAGTTACAACGCTCTAGCTCGCACCGTATAGGGGGAACGTCGCCGATGTGCAAGCCTGTTTTTTGCAAGATTTCAGAAAATTTACAGAAATTTTACAGAAAAATTGCGGATGCGTATTCCAATGCCATATTAGCACCCCCAGGTGACTGGGCCATTATAGCCGCGTGGGCGCGATCTAACATCAATATGAATGAATGAACGTCCCGGATAACAACCAACTCCACCCACTAATCCTTGGCGTTTGGCAAAGGCAATCAGGTCAGATTTTGCAACGCCGGGTATGGTAAAGTCCGCCGCGTTACAACTCATATGTTGGGACGAGCTGGCCCCACCAACCGAAGCATTGTGCCATGGGGTACGGTAGCCGGAGTTCATGACGATTTTACGGTGAAAATGTCCCTCAAACTCCCAGATTGCCAATCGTAGGGCCGGGCTAAGGCATAGTGTATTCACATTGTTGTTGGAAATTTGCACGCCAAGGCGTGTCCTGTAACGAGCATCACCTGATGCAAACATTGCCAATGGTGCGCAAGCGCTCAGGGTGAACAATATCGCTAATATGTACAGAATCGGTTTCATGGCCACTCCGAAAAGCTTGAGTTCAAAATTCAGTTGGAATATTAAAAACAAGCAGGGACAGAATAAGAATTAGGCCAAGAATACGCGCAAGATAGCTAAGTTTACGCTAAGTGGAATAGTCAATTTTTACTTAATAAAACGGCGCGCTCCGTTTCCGAAGCGCGCGTTCATACAAGTTGATCTCCAAGTTTGCCGGGTCTGGCTCACCATTCTCCTGTGTTTTCCATATCAGCCCATGGCTGTTGGGTGGGGAGGTGGTCGCCAAGCTGTAATAATTCAATGGAAATGCCATCGGGCGAGCGCACAAAGGCCATGTGTCCATCGTGCGGTGGGCGATTGATAACCACGCCCATGTCTGAAAGACGCTGACAGGTATCGTATATATTTTCCACCCGATAGGCCAAGTGACCGAAATTGCGCCCGCCCGAATAAGTCTCAGGATCCCAATTATAAGTCAGCTCAAGTTCCCCGCCTGTATCGCCGGGCGCACCAAGAAATATCAGAGTAAATCGACCTTTTTCGTTTTCGTGGCGGCGAATTTCCTCTAATCCTAGCCCCTCACAATAAAACTTAAGACTGTCCTCAACGTTTAAAACGCGCACCATTGTATGTAGATATTTCATTGTTTCACTTCCCATATTTGTAAAATTCGCTATCGCAATTCAAAAAAACTGTCATCAAAATCGAAAAATTCACCATCATAATCAATGACATCTTGCATGTTGTAAATGATAATTTTGCCCGATCATTTTGTTGAATATCCCATAAAATGGCTTGAGTAACAAATATGTTTAATGCCCTTAACTTTTGCATGTGAATCGGTCACACTGTTCTTTAGATTAGTTTGAGTAAAACCGCTTGC
>JAJRRG010000051.1 GCA_024279675.1 Alphaproteobacteria bacterium | reverse complement strand
GTTGCAGTCGCTTTACCCTCTTTGCGCTGTTTATCCAGAAACGCCGCCCCGACCTTTTCAAACGTATGTCCTTTAGTTTCGCGCCTTATTCGCTTTTGCTCCTGTTTGGCCTCGCTGGGATCATTTCCTTTTGCAACAGTTGCGCGAGCCGCATCACGAATTTGTCGGGCCTGAGCAAGGCCAATCGCGGGATACGCTCCAATTGACAGCAATTTTTCCTTGATGTCCAAGCGATACTTGAAACGCCACAACTTTGATCCTCTAGGGGTAACGGCAATATACAGCCCGTCAAAATCCGAGACTTTATAAGTCGTCGCCTTTGGTTTTAGGCTGCGAATCTTTACATCACTTAGGGTCATGCTGGGGGTATCGTGATTTCAAGGTTTTGAAAGTACCCCCCAAAGTACCCCCAATCTGGGGGTATTTCACTGGATCGCATAAAACCACGTCGGACAAGTTTTTCCATAGAACCCCTTATACACCGGGCGTTAGCGGATGTCACTGGACAATATAAAAGGGGGAAATGGTGCCGGCAGAGGGACTCGAACTCCCGACCTACTGATTACAAATCAGTTGCTCTACCAACTGAGCTATGCCGGCACACTTCGCGGTTGCTATCACCAGTTTTGCCAACATGCAAGCCAAGTTGTGCTCATATTCAAACTATTTTTTCAGAACGCAATTTTCACCCCTTAACATGGACGCTGGATTGAAATATTTGTCCATGCTAGCAATCTTGTGAGACCTACACGTTTACTCCATTTTCGTCCCATGTACAGGAACCGGCACAATGATTTCACAAAAGCTTAGTTTTGTATCCAGTGGGGCCCCAGCCGCCAACAATGCGGCAATATTACTGAAAAATCGTTATGGTAACATCGAAGTGGAAGATGCTGACGTCGTTGTGGTTCTTGGCGGGGATGGGCAAATGCTGCAAACCCTGCATCAGGTGATGAGTAAAAATATTCCCGTTTATGGCATGCATTTTGGCTCGGTCGGGTTTTTGATGAACGATTTTGGCGATCAAGACCTGCCCGCGCGCATTGCCAAAGCTCAAACGACAACAATCCACCCCCTTTCAATGGTTGCCAAGGATGTTTATGGCAAAAAACATGAAGCGTTGGCAATAAACGAGGTATCGATGTTCCGAGCCTCATTTCAGGCGGCTAAAATTGAAATTCGTGTTGACGGACACACAAGGATTGAGGAACTGATTTGCGATGGGGTTCTTTTGTCCACCCCCGCGGGCTCCACGGCCTATAACCTCTCGGCCCACGGCCCTATACTGCCCATAGATTCTCCCCTTTTAGCCCTCACTCCCATCTCCCCATTCCGTCCCCGGCGCTGGCGCGGAGCCATCCTGCCAAATAAAGCCAAGGTCGTGTTCGCCATTCACGAATGTGAAAAGCGCCCAGTTTCAGTGGTCGCGGATAACCGTCAATTCAAGGATATTATAGAAGTCAGTGTTCAAGAGGATCGCTCTAACGCAGTGACGCTTTTGTTTGATCCGGGGCACTCCCTTGAGGAGCGGGTGCTTAATGAGCAGTTTAGATATTAGTGCGTAGCCAAACCTAAGCACTAACGCACTTGTTCAAATTCCCATTGCCACCACAATACGCTGATGAACAGCTCACCGATAAAATACGCGCGCGAGGTCGCCGCCAGCACAACCATTGATAAAATTGTGGCGGCTAAAGTTGCAAAAGCGACGGCACTCTCCAAAAAACTGGGTTCCAAAGGATATGAGGTCGTCACCCCGCCCTTCAAGTTAAGCGACAAGGTAAAACCGTCCCGCAATCCCAGATTCAACCCTATAGAAGCCGCAGACAAAAACCTTGGCCGATTATCATCAGGGTTCAAACTATGGCTCAAGGATGATTTAGCGGCCCTAAAACAGGCATTCGATATCTACACGGCAGATCCAGATAACGCCGATAAATTTCACTCACTTAGCCATGTCATTCATACGGTTAAAGGAAATGCGCCGATATTGGGATGTGATGCCGCGGGAATGCTCGCCAGCCCCCTTACAAATTTGTTAGAAGGATGTGCCGATTATTCGAAAATGCGCCCGGTTTTAGCGTTGGCCGTTGGCTCAATCTGCCATGCTATGGAAACAAATCTACCAATTGATGATCCAGTTTTACTAAGCACTGTTGAAGTCCTGAACCAACTCAAATCAAACTGTCAACTAAGTGCTGCAGAAAAAAAACTTTAAGCAGCGGGAAGCGCTAATCGTTCAGGGGGCGCCAAACTCGCGTCAGACCCCTCCTGAGCATCAAATTCCAATTGTTCTGCCACCTGCTCAGGCACTTGCCCTGACACTGGCTCATAGGCATCGGGCAACAATTGCTGTTCCGGTTCAACGTTCTGAGCAAAGGCGGGCATAACACCGCGCGCCGCGGCCCGCGCCAACAACATATTTTGCTCATCCAGATATAAGAATGCCTCTTCCAAGGATGGGGGAATATCCCCCTCATGTTCAATAATTAGTTCTTCAATGAGCGCTGTAACCACAAAATGTCGCGCCGCCTCATCATTGGATAAATCGGCTGTGCGCGCATGCAACACCAATCGAGCAAGCAGGTTTCGCAGAGGGGCATTCATCCCGCACTGGGAAAAAAGTGCATTCAATCCAACCCGCGCACCAACTTCAAGCAGGGTAAAAACCTTTTTTGGCGGCATATCAGCCAACAGCGCGATGCAATCTGCAAAAAACAGCACATGACCATTGACCACAGAATGCAGTAATATTCTGGTATTTATCAGTTCTTTTTCGTGACACGCCTCCGCATACTCGCATTCACCGGCGATAGCTTGTTCTTCGCCCATCCGGGTTGTGGCCTGATCAACCGCATCACGCATAAGCCGTTCTAACCGAGCCGGGGCAATTGCCCCCTTCACGATCCGCGCTTTGCTTAAAGCTTGTTTCACCTGCTCAACAAGTTCCAGTCGGCATATGGCTGGCAAATCTGAGCGGGTTAACAGTTTCCCGCGGATTTTTGCATCCTTACCGTGGCTTGCAACGACTGCCTTTAATAAATCAGAGGCAATCTCCAATTCGACACGTCCAAGCAGTTGTGACAAGGACTTAGCCTCGCCGCGATTTACAAGTGCAGCGATCAATCGCTGGGATAATAACTCACGATTTGCCAAGGATAACAGCACACTTTGCTGCCCATTTTGTGCTACGCCGATCAAGTCTATATCCAGTAAGACCGGGGAATATTGCAGCACAGCGCGGGCAATAATAGGCGCATCCTTAAGCAAAGAAAGCATAACAATGCGCGGTGCCAACTTGGAGTGGAGCAGACCAAAAGCAAGGGAAGCGCGAACCTTCACACTTGGATCATCTAAAAACCCAAGGACAGAAGCATAAAGCGCCGCCTGCTCATCCGCCGGGCCATCATGGTCGATATAGGCCGTTGCCACCATGTGAGCAGCCTCGCCACGCCGGGTGGCATCTGACGAATTACAAAGCGCTGTGAAATGCTGATACGCAACCATCCCTGACCTTTTGCCCTTACACAAATATACAACAGGACAAAACCCTAGCCCCTAAGGCTTAAGGATTGGTTCACCATAAAATATCTTGAGGGATTTAGGATCAGGCCCCTAGGTTCTGACCCTAGGCACTAAACTTAGTTGCTTTTAGCAATGCTTTGAGGTCGCCCGGCAACCTTGAGGCGCAGATATTCGCTCAGTTCAAGGTTTTTCGCCCCCCAGCCACGAAAACGGGCAATGCCACTCACCATCTCAACATCAACGGTTTTGAAGAACCCCATCATCCGGCCAATACGCACCGAGCGAACGTCTTCATAGGGAAATAGAAGCGGAACTGTGCTCGTTTGAAACCCCGCATTTAGCTTATTAATTGAAAAGACCATCTCATTTTCATAGCCCCTGAGAGTACCACCAACCCAGTTCCCAACACCTTTTACAACAGCACGAACAACCACATTTGTTGAACCTTGCCTAACATTGTCCATGGAGTACAAACAGTTACAAACCATCTCAAACTCAGTGGTATTTTCATCCATTTCTCACCCCGTCCCGCTATTTGCCATAAAGTTGAACAAAAAGCGCGCCGCCAGGGTCCACTATCACCTGGCGTTGCGGCGTACCCACAGACCCGGACTGGGAATACATTGAGCTAAATGAAACCTGCGCCGGTTGCAGATAAACCGCCCCATTTCCATTACCAGCACCAGCAGACGACGGCGGAACGTTACTTTGGGCATTTATAACCGGTTGCCCCGTTTGTCCGTGCTTTGCCACTAATGATTGATAAACTTCGCGAATTGTGCGGGCCCCAGAGGAATCATAAAAAATCGCGCGATTTGCCGCCGCCTGTTTGGGAAAAATATTAGCCGCGATTTGGTCGGGATTGCTCAGTCCGGCCGCAAACATGCGTTCAGCCCCTGCAGCCCCCAAAAAATGCGCAATATACAATTCCCCGGGGCTAGGATTACGGCCAAAGCGATTGCTCAGATATTCCCCATTCCGGCGCGTATAGGCTGCGGCCAGATCCGCCGAAATTTGCGGATCTTCACGCAAAGCAAGCACTTCGTTGCGTAACGCATTGTTCCGAATCACATAATCGCCGTCACTGTCCCGTTCAATCGCTTGCACATAATTGCCATACCCAAGGCGATCGCCCTCCAGTTTCATAACTTCAAGCCATGTGCCCTCAACAAATTGAAACAACCCTACAGCCGAGGATGTTTGCGCCTTGGCACTGGGGTTAAAGCTACTTTCGCGCATGGCCGTTTGTACGAGATAATCAAAATCAACACCTGACTTGTCCCCGGCCCTGTTAAGAACCAGCGCAAGATTTCGTGGAACCTGAATTGCTTCAACACTCAAGAGTCATTTCCCGCTCAAAATTATGGTTAACATAATCCTAAAGAACACTTAAGATGGCGTTAACGAAAGGAGTGATTAGCGCCAAACTATTGACACCTCAAACGACTTTACCCATGCCACATCGACACATATTTTTCGAGTTCAGGCTTGGGCTTGTCCTCCAGACGTTTTTCTGGCGTTCCCATATGAACAAATGCCACAAATTGCTCACCCTCTTTAGCCCCAAGCATTGCCGCCGCTTTTGCATCATAGGCAAACCAGCGCGTAACCCAGTGGGCCGCAAATCCAAGAGCATTGGCCCCATGCACCAGATTTAAGGCAACATTGCCAGCGGACAGAACCTGCTCAAGTTCAACAACTTTTTTATGTTCGACCGGCTTACTCAAAACACCGACCGTAATTGGCGCGGGTAAAAACCGGTTACGCTCAACTTCCAATTGCTCTTCATCCATCTCAGGATTATTGGCCAAAGCAATTGCCGCCAATTTTTCCCCAGCTTGCTTGCGCCCCTCGTGCATAATCAAAACTAACCGCCATGGCCGAACTTTGGCGTGGTCTGGCACACGCATGCCAATGTCTAAAATCAAATCCAACTCGTCTTTGCTCGGCCCCGGTTCTTTCAAAAATTGCAATGGCACAGAGCGACGAGTTGTTAGGTACTTTATTACTTCAGGTTTTTTGCTCATAATTTTCTCTTTTCATTCTCACTCTTGAGTTGTGCGCCCGCATATGACACAGGTTTTCCACAATCCGATTTTATAGCTAATCTGATTTTGATACACTCTAACTGATTCCAAACTAATTTCACTGCGGGAACTTGTCTGTTGCAGCACATGCGTATTGCTTTTTTATCATTCTTGATGGTTTTGCTAGCCCAATCGGCGCTTGCGCAAGTGGTTGCCCCAACGCCCCAACCACGTATTACGCGCGATGGTGGAACGCCTACTACCCAAAACCAAGATCAACCACCAACTTCGCTGGACGGTCAAACTGGATTAACGATTGTACCCGCAGATGGAGCCGCCACACCCATTATCCCCGGCCCGCCTCAGCCCATCTCTCTTTCAGCCACGATTGAGGTAAATGGTACGCGCATTCCCTCCGGGCTAATTTGGCGGGTTTATGACACAAAGACAGATGAAAGCGGTCAACTCACGCAATTATTCAAATCTGAAGATGCCACCGCTTCTCTGTCACTTCCCCCTGGTGAGTACCGGGTACATGTATCCCTTGGCCGTGCCCAGACAACGGATGTACTAAAAGTGGAACTTGGTCCCAATATCAAAACCCTCGTTCTGGACGCTGGTGCCCTAAGATTGCGAAGTGAAGTTTCCTCGGAAATTTTTATTCCCCCCAACCAACTGAAATTTGACGTGTTTACCGATGGACTTGATGGGGAGCAGATCCCAATCATTGTTGATGTTGAACAAAACGCCCTCATTCATCTCAATGCCGGGGTCTATTCAGTCGTTTCTCGTTGGGGTGATCAAAACGCCACAGTGCGCGCCGACATTCGTGTCGAACCCGGTCAGGTTACCGAAGCCACCCTGTTCCACAAGGCCGCCCAAATCAGCTTCTTGCTGGTATCAAGCCCCGGGGGCGAAGCCATAGCCGATGTGGACTGGAAAATTCAAAATCAAAGCAATGAAATAATATTCACCCATTTAGGGGCCTTCCCCACCGCCATATTGGCGGAAGGGGATTATACCATCATCGCCCAATCAGGCGACACGGTTTACAATCGTGAATTTCAGGTTCAAACGGGCCGACCCCTGGAAATTGAAGTACTTACAACGGTTTATTGATTCAACTTATTGGTCAATCGGATCAAATGTTTTCAATGGAACCCAACCCGTTTCACCTAAATTGTTTTCACACCATGCCCAACCGTTCGTTTCACGAACAATTTCCAAGGTTTCACCAGCCGCAACATTAAGCTCGCGTGCGGAGTATTCTCGCGGGGCAACTGCCTTGCCTTTTTCAACAACGGCAAAGCCTTCTGGGACCCATCCCTCGCGTCCATCCTGAGCAATCGCCCAAAGCCAAATATGGTTTGGGTCATTTTCCCAAGCATCTCCGCGACCTGAAAAAGCGAATTTCTCTCCGGTTTTCAGCGCTAATGGATCATCATAATATGCTTTGTGTTTTGCGTGAGTGATTTTTAGCATTTAGGACTACTAATCACGCAAGTCTGGCGGCACAGCTTCACTGGCCAATGCCGCAATCGCCTCTTCAACGGACATCACAGTTTGCCCCTGAGCGCCTAAACGACGCACAGACACACTGCCCTCCTCGGCTTCTCGCTTACCGATAACAAAGATTGCTGGAACCTTCGCCACCGAGTGTTCACGCACTTTATAATTGATTTTCTCATTGCGAAAATCGCTTTCCACGCGCAGGCCGGCAGCTTTCAACTGCTCAACGACCTTCAACGCCGCCTCATCCGCATCCGATACAATGGTTGCAACCACGCATTGCACCGGTGCCAACCACATGGGCATACGCCCCGCGTGATTTTCAATCAGAATACCGATAAAACGCTCAAGAGAACCAAGAATAGCACGGTGCAACATCACCGGACGATGCCGTGCGCTATCTTCACCGATATAGGAGGCATCAAGACGTTCAGGTAGCACAAAATCAAGCTGCAGTGTGCCACATTGCCAGGATCGACCAATGGCATCCTTTAGATGGAATTCCAGCTTAGGCCCATAAAATGCGCCCTCGCCTTCTTCAATCGTGAAACTGCGACCCGTTGCCTCAAGTGCATCCCCCAAATCGCCCTCGGCCTTGTCCCAAATTTCATCGGTTCCAGCACGAACCTCAGGACGGGTTGAGAGCAGTATATTGACATCTTCAAAGCCAAAATCATGGTAAATCGAATCCAACAGATCACAAAATTTCTTTGTCTCGTCTTGCACCTGATCTTCACGGCAAAAGATATGTGCATCATCCATTGTCAACTGGCGCACGCGCATCAAACCATGCAGAGCGCCATGGGCTTCGTTCCGATGACAACAGCCAAACTCAGCCAAGCGTAAGGGTAAATCGCGATATGACTTTATTCCCTGATTAAACACTTGCACATGGGCCGGGCAATTCATTGGTTTCAACGCCATAAGTTTGGCGTTTCCAGAAAGAACAGGCGCGTTATCATCTTCGGCAGGCACCTCATCGGGCACGACGAACATTCCATCGCGAAACTTTTCCCAATGTCCAGATTTTTCCCACAGCTTGATATCTAGCAATTGCGGGGTTTTTATCTCCTGATAACCTGCATTATCCAGTTTGCGCCGAATATAACTTTCAACGGCTCGAAAAATCACATAGCCCTTGGGGTGCCAAAATACACTCCCCTGTGCTTCCTCCTGCAAATGAAACAAATCCATCTCGCGGCCCAGTTTGCGATGATCGCGCTTTTCAGCTTCTTCAATCATGTGCAAATGCTCGGCCAACTGCTCTTTGGTTGCCCATGCTGTGCCATAGATGCGGCTCAGAACCGGATTGTTGCTGTCCCCGCGCCAGTAGGCCCCGGCAACTTTGGTCAGCTTAAAAGCCTGCCCAACATCCCGTGTAGTGCGCATGTGCGGGCCGCGACACACGTCAAACCATTGACCCTGTTTATAGATATTGAGGTCTTCGCCCTCTTTAACAGCGTCGATCAGTTCAATCTTAAAATCTTCGCCTTTGGCCTTAAAAACCCTTTTGGCTTCCTCTCGGCTCCAAACTTCCTTAGTAAAGCTCGCGCCCCGCTGAATGATCTGGCCCATGCGTTTTTCAATGGTTTTTAGATCATCCATGGAAAAAGGTTCGTCCCGGGAAAAATCATAATAGAAACCATTTTCGATCACGGGGCCAATTGTTACCTGCGTATCGGGCCATAATTCCTGTACGGCTTCGGCCAGAACATGGGCCGCGTCGTGGCGAATGAGTTCAAGGGCTGCCTCATCATCGCGCAACACAAACTCAATTACATCTCCGTTTTCCATCAGTTCCGACAGGTCAGAAAGTTCCCCGTTGCGCCGCATCGCCACAGTTTTTTTCGCCAGCGATTTAGAAATCGACTCAACCACGGTGGTGCCGGTTGTGCCCACCGCATAGTCACGCGTTGCACCATCGGGAAATTTCACCGTAATCATCATAGTTCTCCAAATTTTCATATCAAATATTGGCGATGCAAAATTGCAACGCCCGCCTTGCCGCTTAGCATCTAAACAAAACTATTTCCAGCGCCCATATGTCCAAGGCAGATACCAGTATGATTTTTGTGGTTTTTCCTCTGGCACCGGATCATATCCGTGGGTTCCCCTGGGGCCGCATCGCACGATACGCGCCAAACCCATCCAACCCCCCGGCCAAAAGCCATGCTTCCAGATCGCATCACGGGTAAATTCAGAGCAAGTGGGCAAATGACGGCAGGTACGCCCCGAAATCGCAGACAATGTATAACGATAGATGGTGATCAAAAACACAGCAACGACTTTGAAAGGCCAGTCAATCAAGCGGCCAACACTTCGTAAAAACTCTCTCACGCGTGTTCGCCTTCAATTATTGCCAAACATTCCACCACCGCATTAAACGCCAACATCGTTGAGGCATGACGTTGGGGAAAATCCTTAACTGGCTGCAAATGCTTCATGTCCGACCATTTCCCGGTGGGTGGGTCGCCCCCATCCTTGAGCATAGCCTCCACCTCATGGCGCACCTGTTTTAGTTCTCCGGGCGTACACCCAACAATGTTGGCAGCAACAATGGATGCGGATGCTTGCCCCAAAACACAAGCGTTGGTGTCTTGCCCATATTCGCTGACAATTCCGTCAGATATTTTCAAACTCACCTCTATCGTGGAGCCACAAACCCGCGATATCCGCTTTGTTTGTGCATCCGGTTTCACAAGGTGTTTCGAGGGCGGTGCATTCCCTGCAATCTGCATAATTTTGAGTGAATAAATATCAGCCATTAATCTGTTTACGCTCTAATCCAACGATTCGGGTTCAAAATATTATCATCAAGTACAAAGCGGGTGCATACTTGTGCAATATTTCTTACCCTCTATATATGGTTTAGTCTGATGAATGTCAGGGCCAATAACATCAAAACTATCAAGAGATTTCCAATCATGGACAAACCTTTGTCATCGAGCAGCTCTTCCAAACCAACCACCCCGGCCAAACGTCCCAGCCGGGAACAAGCGGCTGAGGCGGTTAAAACCCTGATTGCTTGGGGGGGCGACAATCCAGATCGCGAAGGCATGCTTGACACGCCAAACCGGGTTTTGGATGCCTATGGTGAATTATTTGCCGGTTATGATGAGGATCCAAAGGAAATTTTGGGCAAAACCTTCAAGGAGGTTTCCGGCTATGATGATATTGTCTTGGTAAAAGACATTCCCTTCCATACCCATTGCGAGCACCACATGGTGCCATTCTTTGGTCATGTGCATATTGCCTACTTGCCCCATGACGGTGTGGTTGGACTTTCCAAACTTGTTCGATTGACCAATGTTTTTGCGCGACGCTTCCAGACTCAAGAGAATCTTACAGCTCAGATTATTGACGCGATAAACAGCAACCTCAATCCACGAGGCGCGGCAATATTGATTGAGGCGGAGCATATGTGCATGTCCATGCGCGGGGTCAGAACACCGGGCACGACCACCATAACACAGCGCTTCACTGGGGTTTTTGCCGAAGAACACGCCTATCAAAAGCGATTCTTTGCCATGATTGACCGATAATAACGCCGATAAACGTTTGGAATTTCCCATGCCTTTTGAGTTTGAAGTCCCCGAAACGCTTTCCAAGAAAAACCTTGAAGATGGCACAGTCTTTGCGCCTAAATTTGATGCCAAGGGCCTGATAATGGCCGTGACAACCGAGCATGGTAGCAAAGACCTGCTCATGGTGGCCTATATGAACAAGCAAGCCCTTTCACTGACCCTTGAAACGGGCATCGTGCATTATTATTCCCGCTCTCGACAAAGTCTGTGGAAAAAAGGCGAAACTTCAGGGGAAATGCAACAACTTATCGAAATGCGCACTGACTGCGACCAAGACGTGCTGTTGCTCAACGTGGAACAAACCGGGCGCGGTGCCGCCTGTCATACGGGCCAAAAAAGCTGTTTTTATCGCAAGGTCAGAGTGAGCGAAGGCAAAGCTGAATTGCAAAAAATAGAGGGCAACCAGATTTTTGATCCTACCAAGGTATACTAATGGCTGACCTAGAAAAGAACAAACGCACCGTCATAGAATTTTACGACATTATGTTCAATCAATGCAATCCACGCGATGCAATTGAGAAATATGCTGGTGCCCAATATATTCAACACAACCCCCATGTTGCAGACGGAAAAGAAGAATTCATCGCCTATTTTGAAAAAATGGCGCGTAAATTCCCAGGAAAATTGGTGCGATTCAAACGCGTATTTGCCGAGGGAAATCATGTAATCTTACATTGCCATCAAACATGGCCAAACGACAATGATTATGCCGGAATTGACATATTCAGGCTGGATGATGATGGAAAAATTGTGGAACACTGGGACGTATTGCAAGTTGTTCCTAAAAAATCAGCCAACAATAACGGTATATTTTGATAATCTATTTTGATCGCGCAACTAAATGACGCTCGATGATGCTGGGCAATATCAACCCCACGACAAAGCCACCGATATGGGCCTGCCAAGCAATCAAAGGGCCATCAGAAGCCGAAAAAAGTCCATAAATTGGGATAAACAGATTAATCCCAAGCCAGAATAGGGTGAAGGCACGTGCGCGTGGGTTTGCCCAAATCCCCATAATGCTGGCAAGTTTTCGTCCCAGCACTACCACGGCTCCGGTTTTAGGATGCCGTGCCATCTGAACAGGCTCAAAAACAAATCGCATCGCCGCCCCGGTCAGCCCTGCAACTCCCCCTGAAGCGCCAATAAGAACCCCTGAGCTTTCAAGGTTAAAGACCAAATATAGGCCTGCGCCTCCAACCGCGCCGATAATGAATACGGCCAAAAACCGCAGCCCCCCATACCGCCTGGCAACCGGCGTACCAAATATAGCCAACCATACAACATTCATGCCCAAATGCGTCCAATCCCCATGCAAAAAGGCATGGGTAATGGGTGTCCAGAGCAATGGCCACATTCCGCCGGGCACGGTTGTGTTATAGAACCGGGCAGGAATAAGCCCAAGCCAAATCCACACCTCAAGTTTTCCGCTATCATCCAATGAAAATTCATAGGCCGCATGAATAACAATCAGCAGGATTGCTAAAATCATCACCGCTTTGGGAAGTAAAAATACCGGCTGATGTTCAGCGTTCTGGGAGTTTGAGGAATTTTCGGGGGTTTGCACATTCATTTCCTTTATTGCCTTGGCATATAGGGCCGCCTCCCCTCATTTTTCAACAGTCCCTGTGCAAATTAACCTTAATAAAGGTTTAACAGCGATTTTTCTGGGAGTATTTGCAAGTATGCCCCAACGCCGCGACATAAAAAGAATTCGCGGCACGAACAACACTAATTCAATACGGGGCAAACATGCAGCATACGGCGACAAAAACTCTCTTTAATTATTGGAACCAATTGCGCGGCTCACGTAGTGCACCCGAACGCAAGAATGTCGATCCGACAAAAATTCGTCACGCCCTTTCCAATACATTTATTCTGGAAGCGGACGAAAATCTGGAATTTAATTTCCGCTTAGCCGGTTCTCATCTTTGCTCAGCCTATTGCCGTGAACTTAAAGGACGCGCCTTTCAAAACTTGTGGGCTCCAAAAGACCGTGAAGCCCTGAACACCCTGATTAAGGCGGTCACTCAGGATCACGCAGTAGCTTTGGTCACCTTTGAAGGCACCACACAAGCCGCCAATAAAATGAGTTTTGAAACAATCCTATTGCCCCTTCGCCATAATGGTTCTTCAACCAACCGGATACTAGGCTCCATGGCGACGCAAGATGAGCCCTATTGGTTTGGCGCACAGCCCATTATTGATCAGCGTATAACTGGGCTTCGGTTAATCTGGCCGGATGATCTGGCCACCAAAAGCACGTTTCTTGATGTTTCAACAAAAATTGCAGATAATTTTGCACCCAATGAAATAGTGGATTTAGCACCTATTCAATCCACCGTTCATGGATTTTCGGCACGCCGTTATTCTCATCTTTCGGTCATTGATGGCGGTCGTAACTAACAGCCCTTGAGCGACAATAGCCAGCATGCCTATGATACACCTGAATATTTTTGCATAAAACATGCATCAATTACCTCTGATTAACCAAACTTGGTTAGCCTAAGACAAGGATGAATCAACTCTAAGATAATTGCATGCTCAAACAAGACGCTATGGCCAGTTCGCAAATAGGCTCTCAAGTAAGCCGTCGCGCTATTCCAATTGAAGCGCCGCGTTTTCAGCGTGTCGATATATCTGTACTTGGTCGGTATATGCTGAGCAATAAAACAGAGTTCCCCTGTCAAGTTATTGCGATGTCCCCCGGCGATGCAGTTGTCATCGCTCCAATTACGGGCGAACTTGGCGAACGGGTCGTGATATATCTTGATCATTTGGGGCGAATTGAAGGCCCAATTTCCTCAACTATCGATGGTGGGTTTGAAATGAACCTGATCGCATCCGCTCGAAAACGCGATAAGCTCGCCGCACAACTAACATGGCTAGCGAACAAGGACGAACTCGGCCTTGCTGAAGACCGCCGGCACGATAGGGTAGTCCCCGATATTCGCCACTCAAAACTCGTGTTGGATGATGGACGACAATACAATTGCAAGATTGTTGATATTTCATTATCCGGTGCCGCCATTGATATGGATGTACGCCCAGCAGTTGGGACACCTGTTACCCTTGGTCGTATGCGCGGCCGTATCGTTCGCCACTTCGACTATGGCATTGGCGTAGAATTTATCTCAGCCCAGCAGATACTTTCAGTGGTTCAGCAAAACCTGAACGTAAATTAGCAACAGCTCAAAGCCATATATTTGCATAATTCAAATATCTCAAATTTGATTTGACTAAAGAGCGCACAATCACCCTTGCGCGAAAATTTTCACGTATTGCCAAATTTAGCTTCGGTTTCTACCCTCAAAAATCATGCCTAATAATGGATGAATTTAGTGCAATCAATTTGCATTAAAAGCGCATGGTAATTTTCTAAAACTAGAAATTTTGTGTCCCTATCTTACTCCCATCAGGGAGAACAAGAAAATGACACTTACCAAGAAAATCAAAATTTCACTCGGCTTTACATTACTGGCTTTGGCCGCACTCATCACACCAACCCAAGCATCAAGCAATGTCGATCTGTCAAATCCAGCCTTTGCCAAGGTGACCGGAAGCACCTCCATCCCCATTG
>JAJRRG010000050.1 GCA_024279675.1 Alphaproteobacteria bacterium | reverse complement strand
TTTAATCCAAGAACTGAAATCCACGCCTGCGCTTCAAAGCCCAGCCCCTGAACAATGGCGTTCAATATACCAATCTGATCGGTATCAATGCCCCGGTAATCGTAAACAAATTTCCAGATGACCGACGCACCAACAAAGGAAATAGCCATCGGCATAAAAATCAGGGATTTTGCAATGTTTCCCCACCAAAGCCGATCGGCAATAACTGCGATCAAAAGACCAAGGGCGGTGGAAGCGGCAGGAACAATAAGTAACCAAAGGAAATTATTATAAAGGGATTGCAAAAACACCGGGTTTTTGAATGCCCAGATATAATTTGATAGGCCAATAAAATTGTTGGCATTGGCATCCATCAGGGAAAACCAGATGGTCGCAAACACCGGATAAACAAGAAACACGCTCAGAAATAGCAATGCAGGTGCTAGAAAGAGCCAAGGGCGCCAAGCTGTGCGGGCTCGATCACGGCGGATGGCTACGGGACCGGGAACGTCATCCCCAGTCAACAAGAACTTATCAAGCAACCAATTTGAGCCCCAAAAGTAGGCGAGCGCTGCGCTCACGCCTATCAATACGGTAAATGCTGCACTTGCAACTTGCTCAAACATGTGTCCCCCGATCCCTGTTTGTTTTTGTCATATTTGCATATGGCGATATTGTAGTCTTGTGAATTCAAATATGGCCCGATAGCGAAATGATACCGGGCCACATTGTCTTTGGGAGACTATTTGATTGCGTCCCAGCTTTCCTGAATAGCATCTGCAACTGACTGAGCGTCAGAGCCAGATACATAATCAACCATACCGGTCCAGAATGTGCCGGCACCAATGGCACCAGGCATCAGATCAGAACCATCAAAACGGAACGTTGTTGCGTTGCGCAAGATAGTACCCAGACCACGGTTGGTGTCGCTGGAATAGGCGGCCAAATCTACACCAAGATGTGGTGTTAAGAAGCCACCAAGGGACATCCATGCTTCATGCGCTTCAGTTGTACGCAAGAAGCTTACAAACGCTTGGGCTGCCGGTGAGTCCTTGGTGATGGTGAACAATGTTCCAGCACCCAGAACTGGTTTACCCAGATCTTTGCTTTCATAGGCTGGGAAGTAGAAGAAGTCAGCGTCAACTCCCAGTTCCGTACCTTCTGGGAAGAAGGCTGGAATAAATGAAGCCTGACGATGCATGAAACATTTGGCTGGGACCGTGAACAGACCTTTGGGACTGTCGCGGAAATCCGTTGTGCCAACTGCTGCTGCGCCGCCGTCTACATAGGCATCATTCTTGGCAAATGAGCCGAATGTATCAATGGCTGCTACAACCCTTGGATCATTAAAAGGTATTTCATTGCTGACCCATTGATCATAAACACCCGGTTCTTGGGTGCGCAACATTAGATCTTCAACCCAATCCGTTGCTGGCCAACCTGTCGCTCCGCCTGAACCCAGACCAATACACCAAGGAGTACCACCGTCTGCAACAATCTGATCGGAAAGAGCTATTAGCTCCTCCATGGTTTCAGGAATGTCATAGCCTGCATCTGCGAAGTTATCAGGTGAATACCAAACCAGCGATTTCACATTAACTTTATAGAAGAAACCATAAAGTTGATCCGCACCGGATGCATCGGCATAGGTGCCCAAATCAACCCAGGATTGACCCGCAGCATAATTCTCGCGAACCCAATCTCCCGTCCCATCATCAAGTGGGGTCAAAAGACCTCTACCTGCAAGATCAGACGCCAAACCAGGCTGGGGGAATACGGCGATATTGGGGGCCGATCCGGCCTGCGTATCGATAACGATTTGCTGTTCAAAGCTGTCCGAGCCAGCATATTCCACGTCAGCACCGGTTGCTTCTTCAAACAACTTAACAACAACGTCAAAATTGTCCTTATCAGCTGTCAGCCAAGGACCAAAAATGGTCAATGTCTGTCCGGAAAGGTCAGGCATACCATGACTGGCAGCGCTGACGCCACTCGCCGAAGCCAAAACCAAAGCAATAGCGGACACACCCGCTAGAAATTTCTTGTGCATATTGTTTCCTCCCATAAGCACGCGTTTGGCGGAATTTTCCGCCCTGTTCGTTAGGCATTTCTTTCGCAAATCTTTTTGGGGTCAGCACCCAAAACGTTTCGGAAACCAAAACGTTTTGGAAATCAAGTCATACCTTCCCAAACGTTTTTGCGATGCCTAAGGTTTGCACAAACGGAGCGACTTGCCAAGACAGTTTACCAAAGCAGGTTCACTCAGAAAAATATCAATATTTTCAATTGGTTACGTGAATATTGTTGTGGATACGCGTGCGATAGGAAAAATATTTCCTCTTGCTGACCCCGAAAATTGACCGCCGTTTTTCAGCTGGAACGAAAATTTTTACGATTCTTACCTTGCCTATAAACAACTGGGAATCGAAGGGGGAATTCCCCCTTCAACAATTTACCCACATTAATTCTTTGCAATGGGGGGCATCACACAGTTCCTCAAACAAGTATCCAAATACGAGTATCTTGGGACAAGTCGTTTAACTCAACCTTTAGGCAACTTTCTTGGCAATTTCCATAAACGCCTGAGCCTCTTTCCCATCCGGGTCACTGGCACATACCGGCGTTCCCGCATCGGATTGCTCACGAATACTCATGTGCAACGGCACTTCCCCAAGGAAGGGAATATTCATCTGTTCAGCGGTGGCCTTTGCGCCCCCATGCCCAAAAATATCATAACGTTTGCCAGTATCGGGGGCGATAAAATAGCTCATGTTTTCAATCAGGCCAAAGATAGGAATTTTAAGCCGCATGAACATGTCCATGGCTTTTTTTGCGTCAATTAGAGCCAAATCCTGAGGGGTTGAAACAATAACCACCCCAGTGAGCTCCACTTGTTGGCACAAGGAAATCTGAATATCGCCGGTGCCGGGGGGCAAATCAATAATCAAAACGTCCAAGTTGCCCCAGTCAGTTTCCCGTAACAATTGCCGTAGGGCCGACGAAGCCATGGGGCCACGCCAAACCACCGCCTGATCCGGTTCCAGCATGGGACCAATGGACATGGCTTCCAAGCCATGGGCCTCAAAGGGCTGGAACATTTTCTCATCCCGAAAGGCCGGTTTACCTTCAATGCCCAGCAATTTGGGAATTGAGGGACCGTAAAGATCGGCATCAAGCACACCCACTTTTAGTCCCGTTGACTTAAGGGCTAGGGCCAAATTCACTGAACATGTGGACTTACCAACACCACCCTTGCCCGAGGCAACGGCAATAATTTGCTTGATCCCCTTGACCGGAGAGGTTTGAACCTGGGATTTTTGCTGGGGTGCAGCACCGGCTTTGGCATTGGCAGGTGCACGATCGGCGGTGATGGAAACCAACACTTTGCGCCCTTCAGCATGGGCATTTGCGGCTTCGGTCGCGGCGGCCTGCACCGGGCCAAAAGCGCCTTCCATGCCCGGCTCAACCGAAATGGCAAAAGCAAGTGCGCTTGGCGTTAAAATTATGTCGGACATGCCGGGATAATCGGCCAACGAACTACCGCCAGGCACCTGCACAGTTTTTAAGGCCAATTTTACGGCTGCAATTACGGGATGATCTGCCATGTGAATTAACTACTTTATGAGGGAGCTAAAAGCCTATCATGTTTGAGGAAATCCAAACACATGCTTTCAGATTTTATATTATGGGTATCATTTAACAGATAAGTGGCGATCCGCTAATTGGATCGCCGCTAACTAGCTAGCCGACAAGACCCCGTGCAAAGCACGGGGTATGCCAATCGATAAAGTACTCTAAAGAATAGTCTGACCAGTGGAAGCCCAATCTTTCACAAATGCCTCAAGTCCCTTAGCCGTCAAGGGATGATTATACATTTTGTGAATAATCGCGGGGGGAATTGTTGCCACATCGGCACCAATCAGGGCTGATTCTGTTACCTGATTAATACTGCGGATTGAGGCCACAAGAATTTGGGTATCAAAATCATAATTGTCATAGATCGCACGAATATCTGCGATCAAATCCATACCGTTCAGATTGATGTCATCCAAGCGGCCAACAAATGGAGAAATATAAGTTGCGCCGACTTTTGCGGCAAGCAGGGCTTGATTGGCTGAGAAACAAAGGGTGACATTAGTCTTGATACCCTTGTTGGTGAAATGTTTACACGCCTTAAGGCCCGCTGGTGTCAGGGGTATTTTAATCACAACATTGGTGGCGATTTTTGCCAGATGCTCACCCTCAGCGATCATGCCATCAACATCGGTTGCGGCAACTTCGGCGGAAACAGGCCCATCCACAATTTCACAGATTTCTGCAATAACTTGTTTGAAGTCGCGGCCAGATTTTGCGATCAATGAAGGGTTGGTGGTTACCCCATCAAGCAAGCCTGTTTCCTGCAATTCACGAATATCATCCACTTCTGCCGTATCAACGAAGAATTTCATTTTTCAATTTCCTTTTAGGGTTGGCTAATAAAACCGAGCAAAGCCAACGCATCATTATCCCATTGATTTAATATGTAACAATCATTGGGATAAGAGCAAGGCCGATGAAGATATATTTGTGATAAAACTTATTCTAGAACATCCAGAATTGCTGTTGCAAGTTTATCTGTGTCATGTTCGGGAACCCCGGCAATATTAACCCGCGAATCATCAATCAGATAAATTCCCTTTTCGGTTTTTAACTTTGTCACAGCGTCTGCAGGTAAGCCAAGCAAGGAGAACATGCCCCGATGTTCTTCTACAAAATCATATTCATCACTGTTGGAGGCTTTGCGCAATGACCCGGCAAGGTTTGTCCTTAAAGTCAGCATTTTCTCGCGCATTTCAGTGAGTTCAGCTTCCCATTCGGTCCGCAATTCGGGGTCATTCATAATGACGTTAACAATTTCGGCGCCGTGGTCGGGGGATTGGGAGAATGAGGCACGAATGATATTGGCCATTTGCGAGAATACAATTCCCGCCGCTTCCTTGTCAGCGGCCACACCAATGGCAACCCCTGCCCGTTCGCGGTACAGGCCAAAGTTCTTCGATGCTGAAAAACCAACCATGATTTCGGGGCAGCTTTGTGCCATTTTTCGCACGCCGTAAGCATCGGCTTCCAAACCGTCACCAAACCCAAGATAGGCCAAATCCAAGAATGGAAACGCACCGGTGCGTTTCATACTGTCCGCCACCTGATCCCATTGGGCGGGTGTTAGGTTTGCGCCAGTTGGGTTGTGACAACACGCATGCAGCAAAACAATATCGTTTGGCCCCATTTTATCCAGCGTAGCGAGCATTTCCTCAAACTTTACTGAGCGCGTTTTTGCGTCAAAATAGGGATAATATTTTGGGTTTAAGCCAGCCAGTTCCAGCATTGGATAATGGTTGGGCCAGGACGGATCAGAAATCCACACCGTTGCATCAGGTTTGGCACGATGGAGCAATTGCATAATCACCCAGAGCGAACCCGTGCCGCCCGGCGCTTGAACCGAGGTTATCCGGTCCGCATCAACGGTGTCACCAAAGACCAGATCTGTGACGGAATCGCAAAATCCCCGGTTCCCAGATACACCGACATAGGATTTTGTTGTTTGATTATCAAAAATGCGTTTTTCAGCTTTTGTTACGGCGCGCATCACAGGGGTGTTGCCGGTTGCGTCCTTATAAACACCGATTCCTAAATCCAGTTTATGGGTGCGCTTGTCAGCGCGATATTCGCCCAAAAGAGCAAAAATTTTGTCCACAGGTGCTTTTTGAAGTGTTTCAAACATAGAACTATCCTTAGCGGGTCATGAATTCTAAACTGGTTATATGCCTTCGGACATTTTTTGCAA
>JAJRRG010000049.1 GCA_024279675.1 Alphaproteobacteria bacterium | reverse complement strand
GATCAAAGGGGGGAAGGGCGCCAATACACTGGAATTCTTTTGCGCCAATTTCAATACGTTCAACGCCTTGGCTGTTATGGAAGTGAGGAATAGAAGTGTGGGCCATAATTTTGCTCTTCGTGCTAAGATTCTATTTGGGGTGAACATAGACCCCTAATTTAACAATTTCCAGTACATAAAACTATGCGTTGGCCTGTTATTTGTAAGCTGGTAGGTGTTGTGTGAGTTGTTTGAAAGCGGATAAAGTAAATGACACAATTTCAATCTGAAAATATCACCCTTGCGTATGAAGTTTACGGGGACGGCACCCCTATTGTTTTGGTGCATGGGTTTGCTTCGAACGGGCAGGTGAACTGGGTTGATACGGGGTGGGTTGATGTGCTTGTTAGCGCTGGTTATGCGCCGATAACTATTGATAATCGTGGGCATGGACATTCTGAAAAGCTTTATGACAGTGCGCTTTATCCAGCGCGCAAGATGGCCGATGATGTTGCAAATCTTATCAGGCACTTAAATCTGCACGAAATACACGGACGGGTTCCCATCATGGGATATTCCATGGGCGCACGCATTTGTGCATTCGTCAGTTTGAATTATCCTGAATTGGTGCATAGCGCTGTGTTTGGTGGGTTGGGTATCAATATGATCCATGGGTTGGGCGGTTCTGAGGATATTGTTGCTGGCCTGTTGGCACTTCGCCTTGAGGACATTACGACACCTGTTGGCCGACGGTTTCGCCTGTTTGCGGATCACACCAAAAGCGATCGCAAGGCGCTTGCCGCCTGTATGCGTTCATCACGGGATCCCATAAGTGCTGATGAGTTGGCGCGCATCGATATGCCTGTGCTGGTCGCGGTGGGTGATATTGATGAAATTGGCGGCTCAGCCGATGAGTTGGCTCAGATTATACCAAAGGGGGAGGCGCTTGTGCTTAAGGGCCGTGATCATATGCGCGCGACCGGCGATAAAGGATTTAAGCTGGGGGTTGTTGATTTTTTGGCGCGCCACCCTAAATAGAGTATTCATTAAATTGCGTGTTTGCTAATTAGAATGTTCGAGAATTTTCAAAGGAATTGTTATGGATCAGGTGATGAAACACACTATTGTTGATGCTGGCGAAGCCCTGTGGAAGTCGGTGCGCGAGGGGGCCGAGCAAATTGCACAGGCTGAGCCGCTTTTGGTTGACTTTGTCACGCGTTCAATTCTGGATCATGATCGGATTGAAGATTCCCTTGGTTATATCCTTGCCAACCGTCTTAAGCATGGGGGTGTTTCCGAGGCATTGAGCCAACAGGCTTTTGTTGAGGCAATTGAATTTGATCCCAACATTGTTGCCGCCATGCGCGTTGATCTGGCGGCCACTGTGGAAAGGGATCCTGCAAGTTCGCGCGCTGTTGAGCCTTTGCTATATTTTAAGGGATTTCATGCGCTGCAAACCCATAGGTTTGCCCATGCGTTGTATAACAGCGGTCGCGAAGACTTTGCGCTCTATCTGCAAAGTCGTGCATCGCAGGTTTACCAAGTGGATATCAACCCGGCGGTGAAAATCGGCTGTGGGATAATGCTTGATCACGGTACTGGCATTGTCATTGGAGAAACAGCTACGATTGGTGATCATGTGTCCATTTTGCAGGGCGTTACCCTTGGGGGAACCGGCAAGGAGCTTGGGGATCGCCATCCAAAAGTTGGGAACGGCGTGTTGATTGGCGCTGGGGCAAAAATTCTGGGTAACATTAAAATTGGTCACGGGGCGTTGGTCGCGGCGGGGTCTGTTGTGCTTGACGAGGTGCCACCCCATACAACTGTTGCCGGGGTGCCGGCTAAAATTGTGGGTAAAACCACATGTTCAGAGCCCGGATGTGTCATGGATCAGATGGTTACGACTTTAGAATAGGGGCCGACTCGGGCTAGGCTGATTGTTGAATACATTTCCGGCAAATTGAATTTTGAAAAGAGAATAAAAATGAACGCTGAAGAACTTGGCAAACTACAAAAATTCCTAAGACAAAAAATGGGTAGCAATGCGCTTGAAGTGCGCGCACGCCCCCGCACAGATGATTCATGCGAAGTTTATATGGGTGAAGAGTTTGTTGGGGTGATTTATCTGGATGATGAGGACGGGGATCGCTCGTTCATGTTCCAAATGGCAATTTTAGATATCGATCTGGAAGAAATGGAATAGGGGAATTCGTTCTTTTAAGTTTGAAGTTTACTTTAGAATCTGTGTCAAGAATGGTTCCATCACGGCGTCAAAATCCCTCCAATGCACCAGCTGATCTGCTGTGAACTGGTAGGTTAGGACGATGGCTGGGCTTAGTTGAACTGACCGAATGCAAAGGTGCTGTGCGTCATCCTCCCCAAGGTCAATGCACTTGGCAACAAAAGGGTTGGATGAGATAGGATCGTACCAGACGGTTTCATTTTCAAATCCGCCATCGGGCTTAAGGGGTTTTCCGATAAGACCGCGCACGCCTCGTATCTCTTCGGCTAAAAAGCGAAGTGTATAAACGCTATCAAGTAGGCGCGCGCTTGGTAGGGTGTGTTCTAGGGCAGCCAGATGCAGGCCTATGGGCGTTGGTTTGGTGTCCGGCAAATATTTTACATTTAATCTCAAGTCAATGAAATCTACTTCCAAACTACTATCCTGGGCCTCCGCGAGCCAGTCTTGAGGGATTTCCAGTTTTGTGCTGGCAAGGACTTTGCTGACAAAAGGTGCAACAAATGTGGATTGGGCTGTTTCTTTTTGGACCGATTGTGCTGAGTTGAGCCAATAGGCAAGGCCCAATCCACCCAGAATGAGCACCAATGTGAGGGCGGCCAAGTTAAAAAACGTCGGGTAAGCCTTGTCCTGTACATCGTGGGGTGAGTTAGTCATTGGTGCGTTAACCATTTTGCGCAAGTTGAGGTGACAGGGGATAGGGCACAGCTTATGCTTAATAAATCGTTAATTGAAGACCGAAGAAAATTTGGTCTTGAGGGGCATTTATATGGCAACCGAGTTTTTCCTATCCTTATTCATTATGGCCGTTGGTTTGAGTTTTGCAGGGGCGGGAACGCATCTGTATCAAGGGGTGTCCAAACAGGCTGCATATTTACGTTTTGATGGGGAAAACTTCCTTGGAAGCCTTGGGCATCTGGCCATGAGCTTTTTGTGCGGACCCTACATAATGATGCAAATGGGTTGGCAAAGTCAGGAAGATGGTACCGCTTCAATTGGCAATATGTTGCTTGGCTCATTGATCGGCTTTGGTTGGGGCTTTATCAACGGATTGCTTCTTTTGGGCATGTATTTTGCCATCGTTGGTTAGTGATTGCTACACTCCAACTTATTGGAATGCCAAAAAAATCCCTGTGATTCTTGACTGTCCGGCAGTGGTGCTTCATTCGTCCAGAACTAACACTTGGACAATATGCATTATCTAGATGCCATATTGAGTGAGGGTCTGCGGATAACCTGCAGATTTTACAGATTGTTCTCTTTTATTTGTATTTGAGTTTCTATCATTTTATTTTTTGCGCGTGGGTTTTTGAAGAATAATATTCACTTGACATTGTGTAGTTAGTTAGTAATTACTAACAAGCAAACTATTGGGCTTTGCTAAAGGTGAGTAGGGCTTGGTATTGTGTGAAGCTTTGGAAACGGAAGCCTTGGATACGTAGGCTTTAGAAGTGTGGGCCTTGGAAACTTAGGCTTTAGAAATAGAAATTTTGGAGAAGTATAATGGGAAAATGTAAATTTTGTTGGGTGTTGACCCTTTTGCTGGCGGTTATGGTTGCGGGTATGGGATATTTTTTCCTCATCAAGGGAAATTCATTTGTTGGGGAAGATGGGCGTACAACTATCGTTTTGAGTGAAATTGAAAAGGCAAGTGTGCTTGGCGAAATGCGCACTTTGCTTGAGGGCGTTCAAATAATTACCGGTGCCCTGGCAGTGAATGATCTGGCAGCTGTTGCGGAAGCGGCCTCGAGCCGCGGAATGGTGATGGCGAATTCTGATTCCCCTGATTTGCTGGCAAAACTGCCTCTGGAAGTTAAAACTCTGGGGCTGGGCGCACATGCGGCATTTGATAATCTTGCCGCTATGGCTAATGATGGGGTCGAGGCCAATATATTACTGGGTGAATTGAGTGATATGATGTCCTCATGCGTTGCTTGTCATCAGCAATATAGGATTGCGATTGAAAACTTTGACGAGTAAGTTCCTTATGTAGAGATCATCTGTTCATGGAATTATTTAAGTGTCAAAAACTTCAACAGCACGAAAACCAGCTGAAGAACGTAAAGCCGAGATTGTTGAAACAACAATCCGGCTTGCGGCCGATATAGGGCCTGATCGGCTAACGACGGATCGCCTTGCAAAGGAAATTGGCATCTCGCAGGCGGCTATTTTTCGTCATTTTCCCAGTAAAAGCGCTATTTGGGAAGCCGTGGGTCGCAATATCTGTGAACGCATGGGCGACACCATATATCAAAAAAAAGATGTCTTAAGTCCCGGTGAGCTATTGCGTTCCATGGTGATCGGGCAATTGAATTTTATTAACCGCACACCTGCGGTGCCAGCGATATTGTTCTCACGCGAATTGCATGCGGAAAACGAACTGCTCAGATTGTTTTTTGCCAAAATGATGGAACAGCGGCATAAAAAACTTGCTGAGATTATTGCCAACGCCAAAGCAAATGGCGAATTCTCAGAAAATCTTGATGCGGAAGACGCGGCATATCTTGTTCTTGCTCTTATTCAGGGGCTGGCCATGCGCTGGTCGCTCAATGCGCGTAAATTTGATCTGGCGCGGGAAGGGGAGCGACTGTTGGAATTGCTCCTTTTGAGCTTTTCTGCTGCGTAGACGCATCATAGTCGGTTAGATTTTATTGCAATGACTTGCTAGTAATAAAATATTGCAAAAAAGATAACGGATTTGGTCCTCACTATAACCCATAATTATCAATTGTTAGAACTTACCTGCAAAACAGAATGCGTAAAGATTTGTGACAATATTCTGTCAGAGTTATCCGACTGGTTTGGGCGATACGATATCTATAAAGATTATATGGATGATCTTTTGACACGCCCGGTCTTTGTTGCGCGAGCAGGTGATGAAAACCTCGGGATTATGGTTCTCACGAGAACCAGTGATGCATCAATGGATATTCATCTGCTGGCGGTCAAACCCGAGCATCACGGCAAAGGGGTAGGGCGAGCTTTTGTGAAAATTGCCATCGAATATGCGCGCAAAAATGGCGTCAAATATTTGACCGTCAAAACCCTTGGCCCTTCGCGCGAGAATGCCGCCTATGCAAAAACGCGACAGTTTTACGCAACTGCAGGATTTGAACCGTTGGAAGAGTTCTCCGATTTCTGGGGGGAAGGGTTCCCGATGTTGCTCCAGTGCCAAAGCATTTGATCAGCGTGTCTGCAAAGTCCGATCAATTCTGATATTTGACCATATTTTTTGTGTATCGGGGTAGGCGTTATCTTGTTCCAACCTGTGTTTGGCAGGAGATAAACCTGTCATTTTTCAATAGTCTTAAACCCTAGCAAAATTGCGGCCAGGATCATAAAGGTACCGCCAAGTCGTTGGGTCCATTTCTTTGCGTTGCCGGCAAATTTCTTTGCGATCCAGCCAGCACTCATGCCATAGGTGGCCAAAAGTATCCCATCGATCGCAATATAGGTTCCTGACAATATTAGAAATTGAAGGGGAAAATCTAATGCGGGGTCAATAAATTGTGGGAAAAGCGCTGAAAAGAAGACAATTGCTTTTGGATTTGCAGCTGAAGTTAAAAACCCTTGCAACCACAATGTTTTTAGAGTTGTCAATTTGGGGGTATCTTGATTTTGAACGTCCTTAGATGAAGAATTTCGTATCATTTTGATGCCCAGCCATAACAAATAGACAACGCCCAGCCACTTAACGACTGTCATAGCATCGGCTGAAGCGGCTAATAGAGCTGCAAGACCAAGACCTGCCGCCAACATTTGAAAAAAGTTGGCAGTTAAATCTCCGCAAGCGGTGGCTAAAGATCGCCTAAAGCCGTGGGCGGCGCTGTTTGAAAGCATTAAAAGTTGGCTCGGCCCCGGTGTACTCATCAGGGCCAGGATTGTTGAAACGTATATTATCCAAGTGCTAAATGCCAAAGCGCTGCTCCATCTACATTTTCAGATCTTCTTTGGATATATAACACGTCATGTCCCTTGGCCAGTGTTAGCCATCAACGATGGGGCGGGATAGTGTTTTTGCAAAATTCACTAATGAATTTGGCGCTTAATGCAGTAACTTGGAACCTACAACGCTTGCTAGGGCACATCTGAGATTGATGCGCTTGATCATAATGCCCTAGCTGGAATACACCACAAAAAAATGGGCCGGTTATCAGGGGAGAATACCGGCCCATTGTTTCGTCCAATTCATGTGATGATCAGGGCCATGGGCCCTTGCTGGACGAAAATCTGATTGTTGCGTATGAAGTTTTAGAGCGAGGCGATGGTTGCCATGGGGCGTGTATCTGCAATATCAACCCACTGACCCGCATGGGATTGTGATTGACGCTTTACGTATTGGTAGGGGGTCTGGTT
>JAJRRG010000048.1 GCA_024279675.1 Alphaproteobacteria bacterium | reverse complement strand
TGGAATAGGGATGGAGTTTTGGCTCGATATGGCTGAGGAGCATAGGATATGAAATCCACAAAAATTGAAGGCACCTATGACTATATAATTGTTGGCGCAGGGTCAGCGGGATGTCTTTTGGCCAATAGATTGTCGCAAAATCCAGCGAACAAAGTTTTGCTGTTGGAGGCCGGGGGTAAGGACAATTGGATATGGTTTCATATTCCTGTTGGGTATTTGTTCGCCATTGGTAACCCCCGTGCGGATTGGATGTTCAAAACCGTTGCTGAACCCGGGCTAAACGGCCGTGTGCTTGATTATCCGCGGGGTAAGGTCCTTGGGGGATGTTCCTCAATTAATGCCATGGTATCCATGCGTGGGCAGTCAGCTGATTATGATCATTGGCATAGCTTGGGCTTAAAAGGCTGGGGGTGGGATGATGTTTTGCCGGTTTTTAAGAGTTTTGAAGATCATTTTGATGGGCAAAGCGATGTGCATGGTGCCGGGGGGGAGTGGCGCGTTGAACAGCCACGGGTGTCCTGGGAAATTTTGAATGCGATTGGGGATGCGGCGGCGCAAATGGGGGTTCCCTGGATTGAAGATTTTAATCGAGGTGACAATGAGGGGGTTAGCTATTTTCAAGTTAACCAAAGGCGGGGACGTCGCGTATCAAGTGCCCGAGCGTTTCTTGACCCGGCCCGCAAACGGTCAAACTTGCACATTGAAACTGGAGTTCATGCGGATCGGTTGATATTTGAAGGGCGGCGTGCGTCTGGCATTATCTTTAAGCAGAACGGACAACAAAGGCATGCGCTCGCAAGGGGGGAGGTAATTCTAAGCGCAGGATCGATTGGCTCGGTGCAGATATTACAACGTTCAGGGATTGGCGTACCTGAACATTTGTCGGCGCTTGGCATTGAGGTGAAACATGGGAAAAAGGGTGTTGGGCAAAATTTGCAGGACCATTTACAGCAACGTGCCATATACCGGGTAAATGATGTTCGCACGCTAAATAGTGATTATTATTCCCTTTATCGCCGGGCACTGATGGGCGCGCAATACGCGTTATTTCGGCGCGGGGCTTTGACGATGGCACCCTCGCAATTGGGTCTGTTTACCCGTTCTTCGCCTGAGCATAAACGGGCGAATATCCAGTTTCATGCCCAGCCTTTATCCTTGGATAAATTTGGAGATCCATTGCACAGGTTTGATGCGGTGACCGTGAGCGCTTGTAATCTGCGGCCAACCTCACGCGGTACTATTTCTATTACATCCAAAGATCCGCAAGCGGCCCCCCGTATAGCGCCGAATTATTTGAGTACGGATGCGGATAAACGCGTTGCTGCGGACGCGATCCGGGTAACACGGCGTTTGATGTCGCAGGCTGCCCTGTCTCGATATAGCCCTGATGAATACTTACCGGGGTCCCATATTGATAATTCTGATGCGGCGTTAACTCGGGCGGCCGGGGATATTGGCACAACGATTTTTCACCCTGTTGGTACTGCCAAAATGGGACTTGAAGATGACCCTAGCGCGGTAGTGGATGCGCGATTGCGGGTTATTGGATTGTCCAGGTTAAGAATAGTCGATGCATCTGTCATGCCATTTATTACATCGGGCAATACAAATACACCTACGATTATGATTGCCCAAAAAGGCGCTGATATGATTTTGGCCGATCAAAAGAAGTCTTGAAATACCTACCAAACAAAAGGAACCAACCGTTTGGTATTTTTAGCGTATGTCGTGAAATCTTGCCCATAACGATTGGCCAAATATTTATCGAGCATAGGTACATTAAAGAATGCAAAAAATGCCGTTATAAAAATAACGATCAGTGCTGACCAGATATTTTGCGTCACAATAGCGTAAGCAAGTATCCAAAGAATATCCCCAAAGAAATTTATGTGCATTGAGTGAGCAAACAAGCCTTTTGTGTAGAGTTTACCTTTGTTTTCGGGAAGCTCCTTAAAATCATTGCGCTGCTTTTCTGAGGCGGTGTTAAGCCAAGACCCGAGCAAGTAGATGGCAATGGCAAACAAATCCCAGAAGCCAATGGGCGCATTTGAGGGGAGTACAAGAATGGCAAAACCCACATAGTACAGGGAAAAGGCAAGGGGCACCGAAATAGTTTCAGGCCAGGGGATGGTGCGTTTCATTATATAGAACATTGTGAATACAAAACGCAGGAAAACTATGATTGAGAAACCAAATATTATCCAGCGGCGTTGGGCGGTGGCTTCAAAAATTGGCCAGCCAAGCAGGTTTGCAAATATGTCCTCTCCCCCGCCAAACATAATCCAGGCGGATAGGACGATTAAGACAAGTTCGATAATGGTTATGGTAATTTTTTGAACAAACGAGTTGGATTTTTGGGCATACAGGGTCATTGCAAATACCGTGGCTAATTCCGTGATTGATTTTCGGTTCGACTATGTTCTATTGCGCGGGTTTTTTCAGAACTGCCTGTAGGTAGATTTCCCCTTCTAAGCTAGCAAGAAATCGTCGGGCTTTGCGCTTGTCCCGTTTTTTAGGTGAATTGGATTTTGCGATGGATTGAGCCAAGGTGCGCAGAATATTGGCGTATATAACGCGGATTTTTTCTTTGAATTCTGGGATTCGCGATAGGGAATCAAAGAGAAGGGCAAAATATTGCACCATTTCCTGATTTGTAGTGGCGCTGATCATTTGTGGCATTGCGATATAGTAGTTTCGTAAAACTGATTTTGCTTTTTTGGGTGAAAGCTCGGCGATATTCTCGGGGTCAAATTGTTCAAATGGAGCGAGAAAAAACGCCTCAACCACTTCGCGGTAAATTTCGTTCTTTGAGGCAAAATAATGGTAAAATGCGCCCTTGGATACGCCGCTTGTTCCTACAATTTGGCTCAGGCCAGTACCCTCATAACCATGTTGCAAAAACAGTTGAAATGCGGCCGCAAGAATGCGTTCCCGAGTGGAAGTTTGTGCGTTAGGTTCTTTTTGGGTTGGTTCATCGTTGTTTGTCATGTTGAATTGCTCCTTATACCAGTCGGTCGGTATGTAGAGTAGATCACTCAAAGTGTCAAGTTAGGGCCTATGCCGCTCCCAGCTCTTGCCTAGTAAATTTGAGGATTGCTATTCGTATTTGCAATCTTGCTAATTCGCTCAATCCCTTGTCAGGCGATGGGATGGGTGAAGGCTTTTTCCAAGGATATGATCTGAACGCCCAATGACATCGCTTGAGCGACCTACAATCAAAGGATCTGGCTGTCGCACCACATGGTCATCCTTATTGGGATAGGGAAGCGAGGATAGGAAATGCTGCATTGTACCAAGGCGGGCGCGCTTCTTGTCATTGGATTTGATAATTGTCCAAGGTGCATCCGCTGTATCGGTATAAAAGAACATGGATTCTTTGGCTTCGGTATAGTCGTTCCATTTTCCCAAGGATTCTCGGTCGATGGGCGACAATTTCCAGCGTTTCAGGGGCTCAGTTTCGCGGGACTTGAAGCGGCGCAACTGCTCATCCTTCGTAACAGAGAACCAATACTTGAACAGCCACACGCCCGAGCGCACCATCATACGTTCAAGGGCCGGGCATTCACGCATAAATTCAAGATATTCATTGGCGGTAGAAAAGCCCATAACCCGTTCAACGCCCGCCCGATTGTACCAGGAGCGATCAAAAAGCACCATTTCGCCTTTGGCGGGTAGATGTCGGAGATAGCGTTGAAAATACCATTGGGAACGCTCGCGATCCGTGGGTTTTTGCAAGGCCACAACGGAGGCACCACGCGGATTTAGATGTTCCATAAACCGTTTGATTGTGCCCCCTTTTCCGGCTCCATCACGCCCCTCAAACAAGATAACGATTTTTTGCCCGGTTTCGTTGACCCAGTCTTGTACTTTAAGTAGCTCAACTTGGAGCTGGGCTTTGTGCTGCTCGTAAAGCTTTTTGCTGATTTTGTCCTTATAGGGGTATTCACCCGTTTCAAAACAATTGCGCACAGCTTCGGGATCGATGGGTTTGTCTGTAGGTGTGCTTTGTTTTTGATCCGTCATTTTGCTGTCTCCATTACGCAACTTCTGTTTTAGCATGATGGAAATTACAGGCGTGTGCCATGATCGAAGTCAAATACGCCCAATGAATCTAACTATTTATGCGATCATTGGTTTTGGCCCTAAGGGCGTGAAACAAACTCCAACAGGCTGGCTAATGAGACAAAAGGAATTTCGGTGTGTTCCGAAAGGCCTGTGGCACACGTTGAAACTGTGGAGACACCAAGATGGCAATTGTCAGGAACATCGTCTTTGACGCGGCGCAGGGCATGGGCATTGAGGTCGGGTTGATACATGCCTTTGTCCCCGGCATAACCACAACAGGTGATTGACTTCAAAACAGCAATTTCTTTGGCACAAACCTGAGCCAAAGCTTCAGTTAATGGTTGTTCGTGCATGCGCTGGGCAGAGCAATTATGATGGACAGCAATAATTTCCAAAGGGTTGGAAATGGTTAGATAAGGGACAACTTTCTTAAGCAAAAATTCAGCGCTGTCGGAAATTGAAATACCATCCTCTTTCATATGAAGCGCGCAGGTGGACATATCTGTGACAACATCTGTTTTAGGATTAATTGTTGCCAGGCTGGATTTGAGCTTATCACCCACCTCCTTTGCCTGTTTTGGAAAGCCCTTAGATAAAAAGGGCTGGCCGCAGCACAGGCCGGTAATATTTTCTGGTAGGATAGGGTTAAAACCGGCGCGTTGTAAAAGAATGAGCATGGCGTCGGTGACAGGTAACAGGTCAAAATCTGTTTTGGGGGCGCCGAACATGCGTGAGGCGCAGGCGGGAAAATAGGTAATATTACCCCTTGGAGCACCTGTATTTGGTTCAGGTTGTTTTGGGGTGCCGGGTCCCGGTGTCAATGTGCTGTTGGGTTTTGGAATTTTATTGCCTGAAAGCGTATTCAGGGTGCCGGTTATGCCATCAATGATCCCATTGCCAACGACTTTTCGAGCAAAATTCTGCGAGGCGACAGCACCCTTCATAGCCGTTTCAACCAGCCCGGTATTGCCGGCAGCAAAATTTGCAATTACATCGCCAGAGCGCTTTTCAGAACGTTTGCCAATAATCATTGAGCCCGTTTCAATACCGATCGGGCAACGCAGGGAACAAAGATTACAGCCGGCACAGGTATCCATACCCGCATGCACGAATCCCTGTTCCAACGCGATGCGTAAATCATTGTCGGAGCCGTCCTTTTCAAGGCGCGCGTGTTCACGCGTTACCGCAATGCGCTGACGAGGTGAAAGGGTGAGGCCAGCGGAGGGGCATGCGGGTTCACAAAATCCACATTCGATGCATAAATCAATAATATCATCACTGGTTGCCATGTGTTTGGTATCTTGAACATGGATCTTTTTGTCGTCATTAAGCAGAACACCGGGGTTCAATAGTTTTTCTTTATCAAACAGGTTTTTGATTTCGTGCATCAGACCATAGGCCTTATTACCCCATTCCTGCTCAACAAAGGGAGCGATGGCGCGACCTGTTCCGTGCTCGGCTTTTAGCGAACCCTTATATGTAACTGAAACAAGGTAGGCCAAATCGGCAGTAAATGCGTCAAAGCGGACGCGTTCTGCTTCGGTTGTAAAGTCCGCATGCATCTGGAAATGCAAATTTCCGGCAAGGGCGTGACCAAAAATTATGCCCTCATAAAACTGGTGGCGATCAAGCACAATTCTCAAATCATCCACCGCATCGGCGAGCCGATGGATGGGTACCGCTACATCCTCGGTCAACATCACCGTGCCCTTGGGCCGGTCAGCGCCTGCGGAGGCGAACAGGCCTTTACGAATATCCCAAAGTCCAAGTTGAATTTGCGGGTCTTTGATAAAGGCAGGTCTGGAAAGGGTGCCGACCGTCTCCATGGCGACAATGGCTTTGTTAACCTCGATATCTAAAAGTTCATCACTTTCAGCCATTATTTCAATGAGAACTGCGGGGGATGTATCGTTAAGCAAGCCCTTAACTGTTTCCATGGCGGGCAGGTGTTCAACTGTTGCCAGGGCCTTGCGTTCCATGAATTCTGCTGCTGAAACGCCCACTTCGTGCAAAGCTTGCACGCCCTCCGCAGCTTTGTGATTGGTGACAAAGGGTACAAGGGCTGTGGCTTTGTGGGGGTGATCGGGTACAGTATTGTAGGTAATCTCAGATACAAAACCCAGCGTTCCTTCTGAACCCACCATCATGTGGGTCAGAATATCGATGGGGTCGTCAAAATCTATGAGGGCATTCAGTGAATAGCCAACGGTGTTTTTAATTTCATATTTACGCCGGATGGTATCAACCAACTGATTATCACGGCGAGTTTCCTATGACAGGCTTTTTAATCCATCCAAAATGTCGGGGCGAGCAATCCTGAAAGCTTCCCGTGAGGCCATGTCTCCGCTATCAAGTAGGGTTCCATCGGTGAGAATGAGGCGTAAGCGATCCATGGTATGATAGGTGTTTTGACTTACTCCACAGCACATGCCTGAGGAATTATTGGAGACGACGCCGCCAATCTTACAGGTGTTTTGGCTGGCGGGGTCAGGTCCAATTTTACGATCATAGGGTTTTAGGCTGGCATTGGCCTCCGATACAATGATTGCAGGGCCAAGTGCGACGCGTTCCCCATCATCAAGGATCGAAATATTGCGCCAACCATCCCCGAGAACACAAAGTACGCCATCGGTGATGGCCTGACCTGAAAGCGATGTTCCGGCGGCCCGAAAAGTTACGCTTAAGCCCTCGTCTTTAGCCGTATTCATGACAGCGCGTACTTCATCTTCGTTGTCAACAATAACAACGAGTGCGGGAATCAAGCGAAAATAACTGGCGTCACCGGAATAGGCATAGGTATAGAGCGGGTCAGTTTTTAGACGATCGCTGGGGATGATATTTTTAAGGGCATTTTGCGCGCGAAGGCCCGCATGTTTTTTTTGGCTCATAATTGTTGTTTTGACGTAATCCATGGGGGAAAGGCAAGAGTTTACTTTTGATTTATACTTTAGAAAGCACTTTGGAGATAAGCTCTTGTTAATTATTTAGTGAGGTGAGTTTTTTTCATGGCTCCAGTATCAGCAACAGATTTGTTTGGTGGCGGCTCTGCTTCAACCATATTTGCGACGACAGTCTCCAAGGGGCCAACCACAGCGCAGGAAAGTGCGCGGGCAATTGTGAGTGCTCAAAAGCGTGAAATAAACCGAATTCGCGGGTATAAACCCATATTGAATCCGGTTGAAAAACGCGAGCTTAGTGAAATTCAGAAAAAAATTGAAGCCATTCAAACCAAAGCCAATGCTGGCACGGTACGGGCGGACGAGCTAGAGGATCGCACGGAGCTTTTGCTTGAAGCGGATCGGATAATTGGCAAGCCAATTGCAAAATCAGGTGATGAAATTGATGATAAACTCGCTGAATATGCGGGTGCTTTGGAAAAGCTTCTAGAACCCAAACTTGATCCCAGTGCCCAACAGCGTGTCGATACGCTCAAGCGTATCAAAGCTACGCTTGAAATTGCTGTAGACTCAAACCCGGATAACGCAACTATTCGTGCGCAGTTTCGAAATGTTTCAAAACAATTAGAGGCGCAAAATCCCTCTCGCCCCATATCCGCTTTGTCCGTTGCTGAAAAGCGCGCTTACGATGATTTGGCTGAGTTGATCAATGAGACCGCAGGGGTTGCGATTCAATTATCGAGTAAGGACACATTGCGAGTTTCCACCTTAGAGTCCTCAATTCTTGAATTGCAGTCGCAGTTGGGGGAGGATCCGACGAAATTGCCCTCAGCCCAAGCTGTAAATCGGGCTTACACGCGCCTAGCTTAGGGTCTAGCCTAGCATACATTCATTACAAAGATTTTAAGAGATTTTCAGTGCCTATATCGGCATTAAAAATATAAAACCCGACCCATAATTAGATGAGCCGGGTTTCAAATATTACGTAGAGACCAAATTTTTAGGTGTTTAGTCTTTTGATTCAGATGCGGCGGCGGCCTTTGCATCTTCGCGTTCTTTTTCGCGGGTTGCGCGCGCTTGAGCTGCTATGGCACGTTCCCCATCGCGAATACGACGGATGCGAGCGTTTGTTGCTTCAAAAATACGCGCGGATTTACCACGACGATCCCGCAAATAATAGAGTTTGGCGCGGCGAACTTTACCGCGGCGCAGGATTTCAATTGAATCAACGTTTGGCGAATAAAGCGGGAAAACCCGTTCAACGCCTTCGCCATAAGAAATTTTACGCACAGTGAAATTTTGGTTCAAACCAGCGCCGGCGCGGGCAATAACCACACCTTCATAGGCCTGAAGCCGTTCTTTTTCACCTTCGCGTACCTTTACCCAGACTTTAACCGTGTCACCTTGGGAAAATTCAGGGATTGGACGTTCGGCGATAAGCGCCTCTTTTTGCTCATTTTCGAGCTGTTCAATAATATTCATAATCGTTCTTTTCCGTGTTTAATCTTTTCATAGGGGCGTTTCAAAAACATGGGATATTTTCATGTTCTTCGCCCGGTCTTTGTTGGACGGAAGTGT
>JAJRRG010000047.1 GCA_024279675.1 Alphaproteobacteria bacterium | reverse complement strand
TTTTTGCCGCCGGTTTCTTTTTGGCGGCAGGTTTCTTTTTTGGGCCTTTGGCGGCTTTTGCCGCTATCATTTCAAGGGCCTGCTCAAGGGTTACATCCTCGGGTTTGAGGTCTTTGGGCAGTGTTGCGTTGATTTTTGCATGGTTGACATAGGGGCCATAGCGTCCGTCTTTGACGCTGATTGCGCCGCCGTCCGGGTGGTCACCCAGCGCTTTAAGCACTGTTGCTGCGCCACGTCGTCCGCCCCCTGCGGCTTTGGCCGCTAACAGGTCAACCGCACGATTGAGGCCGATGGTGACCAATTCTTCCACATCGGGCATATTGGCATATTTGCCATCATGTAAAACAAATGGCCCATAGCGGCCCAAGCCGGCTGTGATCACTTTACCACCATCAGGATGAGGGCCGACTTCGCGGGGCAAAGATAGCAATTTGAGGGCTTTTTCAAAATCGATTGTTTCGGGTGCCCAGCCCTTGGGAAGGCCAGTGCGCTTGGCTTCTTTACCTTCGCCCATTTGCACGTAGGGGCCAAAACGACCGGATTTTAGCATAACATCTTGCCCGGTATCTGGATGTACCCCTAGGATATTGTCTTCAGTGGATTGCTCACCGGCCTTGCCCGAAGCGGCTTCTGAAAGTTGATGGGTGTGACGGCAATCGGGGTAGTTTTCACAGCCAATAAATGCGCCGAATTTTCCTAATTTGAGCGATAGTTTGCCGTTTTTACAGGTGGGGCAAAGGCGGGGGTCTGACCCGTCTTCTTAGGCTGGAAAAATATGGTCCGCCAGCAAATCATTCAATGTATCAAGCACTTCAGAGACACGCAGGTCTTTTGTCTGCTCGATATGGGCGGCGAAACTGTCCCAAAATTCACGTAGGACGCTTTTGTAGGCGACTTCCCCTGCAGAAATCTGATCGAGTTGTGCTTCAAGGCCAGCGGTGAAATCAAATTCCACATATTTGGCAAAAAAGCTGCTTAGAAATGCGGTGACGACCCGGCCCCGATCTTCAGGGATAATGGTGCGTTTTTCCAAACGCATATAGTCGCGGTCCTGCAACGTTGCAAGGGTCGATGCGTAGGTGGAGGGACGACCGATGCCCAATTCTTCCATGCGCTTGATTAAAGATGCTTCGGTGAAACGAGCCGGGGGCTTGGTGAACATTTGCTCGGTGGTGCACGTTTTTAGGGTTGGTTTGTCACCGGTTTCAATGGGGGGCAGTTCTTTATCGTCTTCATCATCTTTTTACCACCGGACTGCACACCGTATAGGGCCAAAAAACCGGGAAAGGTGATTACGGAACCCACAGCGCGCAGGGCAACGGAGGGGCTCGCGCCTTCAATATTTATGTCCGCAGTTGTACGGGCGATTTCAGCCGAGCGCATTTGGCTGGCCAAGGTGCGCCGCCAGATCAATTCATATAATTTATGTTGCTCCGGGTCGATGTGACGCAATGTATCTGGATGACGGAAAAGATCCGTTGGGCGGATGGCTTCGTGGGCCTCTTGGGCATTTTTGGCTTTGGTTTGATAAAAACGCGGTTTTTCCGGCAGATATTCGTCCCCGAATCGTTTGGCGATCGAGCGGCGCGTTTCAGAGATGGCTTCGGGGGCGATTTGCACCGCATCGGTTCTCATATATGTGATCACGCCGATGGTTTCGCCGCCAACATCCACACCCTCATATAGGCGTTGCGCGACGCGCATGGTGCGGGCCGGGGCCATGCCAAGGCGTGAAGATGCGTCCTGTTGCAGGGTTGAAGTGGTGAATGGGGCGTAGGGATTACGCTTGGTGGGCTTTTTCTCAACGTTTGAGACGATAGCAGAACCGTTTTCAATAGCTGCTTTAATTTGTGCGGCGTGTTCAGCGGTTTTTACATCCAGCTTGTCGGTTTTTTTGCCATCAAGGGCATAAATTCTCGCGTCGAATTGTTTTCCCGCATGGGCAAAGTTTGAGGTAATATTCCAATATTCTTGCGGGTCAAATTTTTCGATTTCCATTTCGCGGTCACACACGATACGCAAGGCAACACTTTGCACACGCCCGGCGGAGCGGGAGCCGGGGAGTTTGCGCCAAAGTACGGGTGAGAGGTTGAACCCAACCAGATAATCAAGAGCGCGGCGCGCCAGATAAGCATCAACCAGCGGCACATCAATGTCGCGGGGGTTGGCCATGGCGGTGGTCACCGCAGATTTGGTGATAGCGTTGAACACAACGCGCTTAACCTTTTGATCCTTTAGGGCTTTTTTCTCTTTCAGGATTTCTAAAATATGCCATGAAATGGCTTCGCCCTCGCGATCAGGATCGGTTGCAAGAATGAGTTCATCTGCATTTTTTACCGAGCGGACAATATCAGCGATGCGTTTTTTAGCGCCGCCATCAATATTCCACGACATGGCAAAATCTTCATCGGGGCGAACCGATCCATCCTTGGCGGGTAAATCACGCACGTGCCCAAAACTAGCAAGAACCTCGTAGTCATTGCCCAGATATTTGTTGATAGTCTTGGCTTTGGCAGGACTTTCAACGATGACTAATTTCATGGGGGAATAACTCCGTTACTTAAGAAGATCACGCAAATTATATTGCGTGGATTTAATCCATACTGCGGGTAAATGCAGAGAAATCCCAAGTGTGAATCGCTGTGGATTATGGTGCGACAACATGGTGAAAGCGTTAACCTGTGTCAATCGTCTCGATATTAATTCCTGATTATTTCATGTAATCTTTCATATCAAGGCCACCAATTGTCCCGATGAGCGCTCCAATCGACCCGCTAAATCCAGTTCCATCAGCAAGGTTTGCACCGTGGCGGCGGGCAGGGCGGTTGCTGTGATCAGGTCATCAACGGGGATGGGGGTAATGCTGAGGGCCTCAAGTAAAATTTGCTGATCGTCCTCTAAGGTTTGATAATTATCGCTCGTTTGTGGCGCGATGGCCGCATCATCAGCAAAAAATGATTCAGCATCTTGCATAAACAAATCTGGGGCGGCTTTTTCTTGTTCTAATTCGTCAATTATGTCCTGTACGCAGGTGACAAGGTTTGCCCCGTCACGGATGAGGCGATTGGTGCCTCCGGAACGTGGATCCATGGGAAAGCCGGGGGCGGCAAAGACTTCCCGGTTTTGCTCCAACGCGTATCTTGCGGTAATCAGGGAGCCGGAGCGTTTGGCCGCTTCAATAACCAAAATTCCCTTAGCCATGCCCGAAACCAACCTGTTGCGACGGGGGAAATCCTTTGAACGGGGGCCATACCCCATCGCCATTTCAGAGATGAGCAGTCCGCCGGAATCTAAGATTTTTTCGGCAAGAGGGATGTTTTGTGGTGGGTAGGTCTGGTCCAGTCCCCCGGCATAAACGGCAATGGTGCCGGCTGGAAGGGCAGCGGTATGGGCGGCAGCGTCAATGCCACGGGCTAAACCTGACACAATTATATATCCGTATTCGCCCAATTGGGCCGCAATGGTGCTGGCGAATTTCTTTCCGGCGGCGGAGGCGTTGCTCGCACCAACAATGGCAATAGTTTTGCTTTTGTTTGTTTCTGAGTTTTTATCAGCAAACTTGTTCATGTTGCCCATAATTGTAAGAAGCGGCGGCGGGGCGTGGATGAATTGCAAAAGATAGGGATAGTCCGGCTCGCCAATGGCAACCATGCGCGCCCCATAGTTGGAAATCTGTTCAAGCTCTTGTTCTGCTTGCTCACGGGTGGCGATTTTGGGGCTGGTTTTACCGCCCCCACGCCGGGTTAATTCGGGCAATATATCCAAGGCGGCTTCGGCGGTGCCGTATTTGTTGATGAGTTGGCGGAAGGTTGTCGGCCCGACATTTGACGACCGAATAAGACGGAGCCATGCAATACGCTGGCTGTCACTCAGTTGTTCTTTTGGTCGGTCAGAACCGTACATATCTATTTTTTCTCTCGCCTTTTGCGCGCCTATTTCGCGCCTATTTTGGGTTCGGTCCCAGCCATGAGGCGTTTTATATTATCTTGATGTTTAAAAATCAGGAACAGGGCAAGGGCCAAAGCCGTGAGAGCGAGCGCAGTACCTGCATAGAAATAGGCGAAAATTGGTGAAGTCGCAGCGGCAGTGATACCAGCCAATGAGGATTGCTTTTTCACAAACGCCGTAGCGAGCCAAGTCAGGCAAAATGCAATGCCGACGGGCCATGCCAGCGTCAGCAGCACGCCAATCATTGTGGCGACGCCTTTGCCGCCCTTGAAACGGAGCCAAAAAGGGAAAAGATGCCCAAGGAATGCTGTAAACCCGGCAATCATCGCGGCGGTCTCGCCCCAGAAATAGCGGGCGATAATTATGGCGAGGATGGCCTTACCCGCGTCAAGAAGTAGGGTGGCTGCGGCGAGGCCTTTGCTCCCCGTGCGTAATACGTTGGTTGCTCCGATACTGCCTGAGCCAATATCGCGAACGTCGCCGCCACCGGTCAATTTAACCAGCACCAGACCAAAGGGGATCGAGCCCAATGCATAGCCTAAAATTGCTGCGAGTAGGATGGTTGTAATAGCCACTTTATGCCTCTTTAGTGTTCAAATACATTGATGCCTGCAACATAGGTTGCCATGACCTTACCCGAAAAACGCGCACCTTCAAATGCTGTATTGTTGGAGCGCGATTTTATGTCCGCTTCAACGGCAACCCATGGGTAATCTAAATCCGCTAGAATAAAGTCGGCGGGCGCGCCCTTGGCCAAAGCCCCAGAGGGCAGTCCCAAAATTTCTGCTGGGCGCTGGGTCATGGCACGCAAAACCTGTATCAGCGAAACTTGCTCGGCGTGAACAAGCCGCATGGCGGCGGCAAACAATGTTTCAAGCCCGATTGCGCCATTTGCCGCCTGTGCAAAGGGACGGCGTTTTACCTCAACATCCTGGGGATCGTGGCCCGAATGGATGGTATCAATTGTCCCAGCGTTCAGCGCCTCGATCATGGCCAAGCGATCATCCTCTGTGCGCAAGGGGGGATCCAGCTTAAAAAACGTGCGGTATTGCCCCACATCAATTTCATTGAGGCATAAATTGTTGATGCTCACCCCCGCAGAAATCTTTTGTGAGGCCTGTTTGGCGCGCTCAATATGGGCAATGGATTTTGCGGTAGAAATTTGGGCGGCGTGATAACGCACATCGGTCAATAGGGCCAATTGTAGATCGCGTTCCAGGGGAATGGTTTCCGCCTCAACCGGTGCGCCTTTTAATCCCAATGTCGTCGCGAAAAGCCCTTCGTTCATCACACAGTCTGCATTGAGGGCCGTGTCGGCAATATGGTGGACAATGGGCAGGTTGAAATTGGCGGCGTAGGTGAAGGCCTGTCGCAAAACGGCACTGGACTGGATGGAGTTTCTGCCGTCACTTAAACAAACCGCGCCCGCCTGTTTAAGCAGACCATATTCGGACACCTCTTGACCCTTGAGGCCCTTGGTAATTGCGGCGCTGGCCAATATATTGACGCATGAGGTGTCACGGGCCCGGCTAAGGATGAAATCAACCAGTGCGCTGTCGTCGATGACGGGTTGGGTATCGGGCATGCACACAAATGATGTGACGCCCCCTGCAGCGGCAGCTGTTGCGGCGCTGGCAAGGGTTTCGCGATATTCATGGCCCGGCTCACCGGTAAACACACGCATGTCAATCAGGCCGGGGCAGAGAATTAGCCCCTTAGCATCGCGTATTACAGTGCCTTCAGGTGCGCTGGGTTCTGAGCTTAGAAATAGCTCGGATATTGTGCCATTTTCAACCAGCATGGCGCCCATCTGGTCGGTATTGCTGGCCGGATCAACGATACGGGCGTTGGTGATGAGCAAAGGCTTATCTATGGAGGAGGGCTTATTCATGGGATTGCTCTCCATTGTCAATGAGCGCGTCAAGCACGGCCATGCGCACGGCGACCCCCATTTCCACCTGATCGGTAATCACTGAGGCAGGACCATCGGCAATGGCGGGATCAATCTCGACGCCGCGATTCATAGGGCCGGGGTGCATGACGATCGCATCGGGTTTTGCGTGGGCGAATTTTTGAGCATCCAGACCATAAAAGCGATAATATTCGCGGATGGAGGGGGTCATGATTTCACCGGCGCGCTCGCGTTGCAGGCGCAACATCATCACCACATCGGCCCCGGCCAGGCCTTCTTCCATATTCGTATAGACTTCGGTGCATAGTTTTTCGATACCCGCGGGTAGCAGGGTTTGGGGGGCAATGACGCGGGTGCGAACATTGAGAGCGCCCAGCAAAAGCAAATTGGAGCGCGCGACCCGAGAATTGGCGATGTCCCCACATATGGCGACAGTCAAACCGGCGAGACGGTTTTTGTGCCGACGGATGGTCAGAGCGTCCAACAACGCTTGGGTAGGATGTTCGTGGGTGCCGTCCCCAGCATTGATGACGCTGCAGCCCACTTTTTGCGAAAGTAGCTCCACAGCCCCGGCTGAACCGTGGCGCACCACAATGACATCGGGCTGCATGGCGTTGAGATTGGTCGCCGTATCGATAAGGGTTTCGCCCTTGCTGACTGATGATGTTTTAACCGACATATTGAGCACCAGAGCACCTAGGCGTTTTCCGGCGATTTCAAAACTGGCCTGGGTGCGTGTGGAATTTTCAAAAAACAGATTGATTTGTGTTTTGCCGCTCAACGTGGGCAGGGTTTTGCGTGGTTGGCGCGAGATGGGTGCCATACTCTGAGCCCTGTCGAGCAGGTTTATAATATCGTATTGATTGAGTTGGGAAATGCCGAGCAAATGCTTGTGGGGGAAAGGGGGGAAATCCTCCCCACTATCGGAAGGTTTGGCGTTCACTGCTTTTGTCTTTGACGATGCCATATAGGTTAGCCCCTGATTTAGCATCACCTAGCCTATGGGAACTTGCCTGCCAAGGGAAATATGACAACTCTAGGTGACAAATTGCATAGCCAACCAGATGACAAGCGGAAGCGTGACAAAGGAGGCCAATACCTGAGCCGTGGAGGTGGCGGCATACAGTTCCGCATCGCCGCCCATTGTGCGGGCTAACACATAGCCATTAACAGCAGTGGGGACGGCGGCGGCAATAATCATGATGACAAATTGCATACCTGTAACGTTAAAAATTAGCGCTAAGCCAAAGCCGACAATCGGGGTGAACAACAGTTTGATAAAGGAGGCAAAGATCACTTCTTTGCCCGATGTTTTCATGGCTTTCCAGCTTAGTCCTGCCCCCAAGGCCAACAGGGATACGCCAAGGGCACCCCGCGCCAAAAGGTCTAGGGTGGTATAAACGGGATCGGGTAATTCAATGCCGGTTAGCTTTATGATTATGCCAATGGATATCCCCCACAGAAGGGGGTTGCGTAACAGGGCCGAAAGAATAATTTTTGCATTGGGTTTGGTATCGCCCGCATAGGTTGTAAGAATTAGTATATTGACGACATTGAGAAACGGCACCATGACCGCAAAGGCAATGGCCAAAATTGCCAGACCCGGTAGTCCATAGAGTTTGTCAATAATGGCAAGGGCAATAAAGCCGTGCCAGCGGGTTGTGGTTTGAAAAATGCTGGTAAAGGCAGGGCCCTGTACGTCCCAAATATTTTTCAACGGCGTGCGCAGAAGCCAGACAATCAGGCTCATTACAATGACCATTACAAGGAGAGCCAAAGCAAAGGACTTGAGGTCACCAAAGGACATTTGGGCCTGCGCCAGTGTTATAATGAGCAGGGCGGGGAAAAGTAACCAATAGGAAATCAGTTCCACACCGCGCCATTGTTCTGCTGGCACAAGATTAGATTTGCGCAAGGTAAAACCGAGCACAATAAGGGCAAAAATGGGAAGTAGAGATGTGATAACAATGAACATGGGTTAAGCCATGTCAGCGCGTGCGATCTTGGTCAAGACCCAAATTATCCAGCGCCCCTTGCAAAATGTAACTTGCGGCCAGTTTGTCCACAACTTTGGCCCGTTTTGCGCGGGAAACATCGGCTTCAATGAGGGTGCGGGTGACGGCGGCTGTGGACAGGCGTTCGTCCCAAAAGGCGATGGGAAGGGCTATCTTTGTGCTTAGATTTCGGGCAAAGGCGCGGGTAGACTGAACGCGGGGGCCTTCGCTGCCATCCATGTTTAGGGGCAGGCCCAGAATGATCCCGGCTATGTTGTTTTCAGCAATGATTTCGCACAGGCGGACGGCATCTAGGCCAAATTTTGTGCGCCGGATGGTTTCCAAAGGTGTGGCGGTTAGTCGAATCCCATCGGAAATAGCCACGCCAATGGTTTTTGTGCCCAGATCAAGCCCCATTATCCGGCCAGATTTGGGCAGGTCGGCCAGTGGGCTGGGGGGGAATTGTGGTGTTTCATCTTGCATAGTTCACGCCATAGCAGTGTTGAGCGAAGGCGTCACGGGGAAATGTTTTGGGCGTTGGCGTGAATTGCGTCAAAACTGTTGCGGTTATAACTGTTGCAGTTAAAACTGTTGCGCTTGATGCATTCGCCTTGCTAAAAGCAATTTGAAGTATTTGCAGGGTGCAGTTGCGCCGGTTCAAAGGAAAATAGCAATGAGTGTTGATGCTAAAACAGTTCGCCGGATTGGCCATTTGGCCCGAATCAAAATTGAAGAAAGCCAAGTTAATGCCTATGCGGGCGAGTTGAACGCGATTCTGGGGTTTGTGGCGCAACTGGATGAGGTTGATGTGGACGGCGTTGAACCGATGACTTCGGTTCTGCCCATGACGCAACCCTTGCGTAAGGATGAAGTCAATCTGGGTGGGCATGCGGAACGGATTGTTGCTAATGCGCCCCTAAGCGAAGATAATTTTTTTATGGTGCCCAAAGTTATTGAGTAGATTTTATGGGCGTTTTAATTGCTAATGAGACACCATTACAGGACGATGTGCGCCTGTTGATTGATGGGCTGAATGCGCATCTTATTCCGCTTTCGCCCCTAGAGTTTCAATATAAAATGACAGCAGAAGATATGGCGGAGAAGGGGACAATTGTTTTTGTGGCGCGGGATGCAAGTGGCCGGGCCGTTGGATTAGGCGCGTTGAAGTCCCATAAAGATGGTTTGGGTGAAGTCAAGCGGATGTTCACTTTGCCTGAGGTGCGGGGCAAGCGGGTTGGTGTTGCTTTGCTGGAGGCAATTATTGCGAAGGCGCGTGAATTTGAGATGGAGCATTTGATGCTGGAAACGGGAATAGGCGAAGGTTATGAGGGCGCGTGGCGGCTTTATCAAAATGCGGGGTTTGTTCGGCGTGCGGCGTTTCTTGACTATCCGGATAGCGGTCATTCGGCTTTTTTTGAGAAGGAACTGGCATGAGTGACAAAAGGATTTTGCTGTTATTGCTCGCAACGTTGAGCGCATCACCGGCTTTGGCGAAGCAAGAAATGTTGTTTTCCGGTGTTTGGGTATCCGATGCGCAGTTTTGTCCCCTGATGGAGGAAATCGGAACTCGGGCGATTTTTGGCAATGATATTGCGATCATTACCATGGAACAGGGTTTTATCGGTTATGAATTTTATTGCGATTTTAACGAGCTTGAATATGGCCCGGACGGGAAATCTGTAAAAATTGAGAGTTTTTGCGGGAGTTCTGGAGAGGGCTATGACGATATTACTTATTTGAATATGCATGATGGAGACATAGCGGATGACCAGATGCGTTTTGAATTTAATTCCCTTTTCATAACGGGCAGAGAAGGCCCGGAACCGGGGGACGAAGAAAGCCGATATTTATTTACCCGTTGTGACGATCTGAGTGAACAATTGCTTATTGAAAGAACTGAACCTTGACTGATTTAACAAAACTAAGCCTCACGGCGACCCGCGATGGCCTCAAAGCCAAAGATTTCACCTCTGTTGAGGTGACCGATGCCTATTTGGGCGCCATTGAAGCGGCGAACCCCAAGCTCAATGCCTATATTACCATTGAAACAAACCAAGCGCGGGATATGGCTAAGGCCAGTGACGCAAAGCTTATTGCTGGGAATGGCGGTATGCTGGAGGGGGCGCCGCTTGGCATCAAGGATTTGTTTGCCACCATTGGCACCCATACACAGGCGGGGAGCCATATTTTGGATGGGTTTTTGCCTGAATATGAATCGACGATTACTACAAACCTTTGGGGCGATGGCGCTGTGATGTTGGGCAAGCTTAACATGGATGAGTTCGCTATGGGATCGTCCAACGAAAGTTCCTATTATGGCCCTGTGATCAATCCGTGGAAGGGGGAAGGCTCCGGCACGGCTTTGGTTCCCGGCGGGTCTTCAGGTGGCTCCGCTTCGGCTGTAAGCGCATGGCTTTGTGCGGGGGCAACAGCAACCGATACGGGTGGCTCGATCCGTCAGCCGGCGGCGTTTACTGGTACGGTTGGGATTAAGCCAACCTATGGCCGTTGTTCGCGCTGGGGTGTTGTGGCCTTTGCTTCATCGCTTGATCAGGCGGGGCCGATTACGCGCACGGTTGAAGACAGTGCCTTGATGCTGACCTCGATGGCCGGTTATGACAAAATGGACAGCACCAGTGTCGATATGGCGGTGCCGGATTTTGCCGCCGCAGTTGAGCGCGGAGTAAAGGGGCTAACCATTGGTATTCCAAAGGAATATCATATGGATGGGATGCCGGACGAAATCGACGTGCTGTGGAAACAGGGCATTGAATGGCTGAGGGCTGAGGGGGCGATCATCAAGGATATTTCCTTGCCGCATACAAAATACGCGCTTCCGGCCTACTATATTGTTGCCCCGGCTGAATGTTCCTCAAATCTTGCCCGCTATGACGGGGTAAAATACGGCCTTCGGGTGGCTGGGGATTCCATTGATGATATGTATGAATTGACCCGCGCCGCTGGTTTTGGTCGTGAGGTTCAACGCCGGGGGATGATCGGGACTTATGTTTTGTCCGCCGGGTATTATGATGCCTATTATGTGCGGGCCCAAAAGGTACGCACTTTGATTAAGCAGGATTTTGAAAAAGTATTTGCCGATGGGGTGGATGCGATCCTCACGCCGGCGACCCCTTCGGCGGCCTTTGCCATTGGCGACAAGGAAATGGCGGCGGACCCCATCAAAATGTACCTCAATGATATTTTTACTGTGACGGTAAATATGGCAGGGTTGCCGGGCATTGCCGTACCAGCGGGCAAGGATGCTGCCGGGTTGCCCTTAGGTTTGCAATTGATTGGCAAACCGTTTGATGAGGAAACATTGTTCGCGGCGGGGCGGGTGCTTGAACGTTCTGCAGCCATCGATTTCTCACCTAAGCAATGGTGGTAAGGATGAGCGCCCAAAAGCTTCCCAAAGATTGTCAGACCAAGCAGGATGTGCGGGCAGAAATTGATCGGCTCGACCGGGGGCTGATCCAATTGTTTGCTGAACGTCATACCTATGTCACGCGGATGGCTGAGATCAAAACCGATGCTCAGGAGGCCCATGACCCGGCGCGTATTGATGCGGTTATTGCCAAGGTACGGGCGCGGGCCAAGGATTTGTTATTGGACGAAGATCAGGCGGAATTGCTGTGGCGTACGCTGATTGACTGGAACATAAATTATGAGAAGGGCATCATCGCGGCCCACTCTAAGATTGAAGAATAAGAGATTGAAATGACATTAGTTGATACACGCACGCCAAACCCTGATTATTTTATTGCTGGGGCCACCGGGGACTGGGAAATGGTCGTCGGGCTGGAAATCCATGCTCAGGTGACCAGTGAAAGCAAATTGTTTTCCGCCTCATCAACTCAATTTGGCGAGCCGCCCAACGCCAATGTGTCCTTTGTCGATGCGGCAATGCCGGGCATGTTGCCGGTAATTAACGAGGAATGCGTGCGCCAAGCCATTCGCACTGGGCTGGGTCTTAAAGCCAAGATCAACAATCGCTCGTTATTTGATCGTAAGAATTATTTTTATCCAGATTTACCCCAAGGTTATCAGATTTCCCAGTTCAAGGACCCCATAGTTGGGGAGGGGGAAGTGCACCTTGATATGGGGGACAAGATTGGTGATGTGACCATTGGCATCGAACGCTTGCACCTTGAACAGGATGCGGGGAAATCCATCCATGATCAACACCCCAGTATGAGTTTTGTTGATCTCAACCGTTCGGGCGTAGCGCTGATGGAAATCGTGTCCAAACCTGACATTCGTTCCTCGGCTGAAGCGCGGGCCTATATTACCAAAATCCGCACCATATTGCGTTATTTGGGGACGTGTGACGGCAATATGGAGCAGGGCTCGCTTCGCGCGGATCTGAATATTTCTGTGCGCAAACCCGGTGGTGAATTTGGCACGCGGTGTGAAATCAAGAATGTGAATTCCGTGCGTTTTGCCGGGCAAGCGATTGAGTATGAAGCGCGGCGACAGATTGATTTGCTGGAAGACGGGGGCAAGGTGGAACAACAGACGCGGCTGTTCGACCCCAAGACCGGGGAAACGCGGTCTATGCGTTCAAAAGAAGAAGCGCACGATTATCGCTATTTCCCCGACCCGGACCTTTTGCCTCTGGTATTTGAGCAATCGCTGGTGGATGAATTGGCGGCCGACTTGCCCGAATTGCCGGATGAGAAACAGGCACGGTTGGTGTCCGCATACGGAGTATCTAGCTACAATGCCAAGGTCCTAACCGCCGATCCAGCAAACAGTGACTATTTTGAAAGTGTGATAAAGGAAATCAAGCAGATGGGGTTCGATGGTAAAGAGATGCAAAGTATGGGTCATACTGTCGCACACGGCATTTCGAACATGATTATCAATGAGCTATTTGGAAAGCTAAAGGATAGCGATCTACCAATTGAAGAAAGTCGCATATCAGCTGCGCAACTAGCGTCAATTGCTGCACTTATGCGTAAAGGGGACATTTCCTCCAAAATCGCAAAAGACCTGTTTGAAATTGTCTGGAGCGAGGGCGGCGACCCGGCTGAAATTGTCGAAAATCGTGGCATGAAGCAGGTGAGTGATACCGGCGCAATTGAAAAAATTGTGGATGAAATTATCGCGGCTAATCCTGATCAGGTGGCTAAAGTGAAGGATAAGCCTTCGCTGGTCGGTTGGTTTGTGGGGCAGGTGATGAAAGCTTCGCACGGCAAAGCCAATCCACAGGCGGTGAACGAAATCCTTCGCTCAAAGCTGGGGCTGTAGTTTGTGACCATTCGTTTTCGCGCCACGTTTGAAAGTGATGCGGAAGCGTTAAGCCATATGATGATTGCTTCATGGCGTAATACTTATGCGACGATATTGTCATCTACGAAGTTAGATGAGATTTGCACCGTTTGGTTGACCCCGGAAAAATTTTTGCAGCGGGCGCGCAAGACGGACGCTGTGAATTTTGTGGCTTTGCATGAAGAGAAAATTGTTGGACATATATTTGCAAAGTTTTCACAAATAGGGTCATTGCATATTGTCTATTTATATGTTGCCAAAGGCTTTTTACGGCAAGGAATTGGGGAGCGTTTGCTTAAATATGCCATTGATAAAGCGGAAAAGGCAAAGTCAATAACTCTTGGGGTTTTTAGCGATAATTTGGCGGCGTTTGACTTTTATACTGCGCAGGGTTTTAAGGTTGTTGGCGAGGACAATGCCAAGGACTGGCAGTGCGGCGACCCAACAGGTGTGAAGATGGAAAGACTATTGTAATTTTGCGATAAATTATGGGAAAAAAACTATGGCTAAAGGTTATTGGATTGTAAGTATTGATGTGACCAGCCCTGAAGGATATGGGGAATATGTTAAGGTTGTACGCCCCTATTTGGCGCGTTGTGAGGCGGCTTTTTTGACCCGTGGCGGCACCCATGAATTGCGTGAGGGGAAGTTCCGGGAACGCAATATCGTGATTGAATTTACGTCCTATCAACATGCTCTGGATTGTTACAATGCCGATGAATATCAAGCTATGATTGCGTTGCGATCTGCTGCAAGCACTGCCGATCTGGTGATTGTTGAAGGGCTTTAGAGCGCTTAAATGCCCAATTTTTTGTGGGCGGTACCACTTACTATTTTGACGAGTAGGCTACAATTGTCCTCACGATATGGCGCGATGCAAGGGGCGATTTTGCACGCACTTTTTCGCTTTTAACTTGCGCTCTTAGGTTTTGGCCGACTAAATTTTTTCAAAATTCGCCCGTCAATCAACAATAGCCCGGTAAATATGGCGCCCATGCCCATGAAGTGGATGGGTTGCAAGCGTTCGCTAAGAAATATTGTACCCAAGATAATCGCTGAAACTGGCGCGATAAAGTGGTCACGCTAAAATTTGTCGCCCCAATGCGCGGGAGCATGCGGTACATCAACTGGAAGGCAAGGGTTGTTGCCAAGAGGCCAATGCCAAGCAGTGCGCCCCAACCTTCGATTGTGACGAGGTGAGGTGTGCCGTGGGCGACGAACGCCATGATGGTTGCTGAGATTGTTGCCCCCGTTAGCGCTAATGTTGCAATAATTGTGGGGTCCATGTGATTGTATGCGCGGGTCCAGTTGAGCGAGACGGCATAGATTGTGGTCGCTAGCATACATGCACCAATGGCCCAAAGTTCGCTTGTGCCCCCTTGGGAGAGGGCGGGGCCAGCCAAGATCATCACCCCGGAAAATCCGGCGATAACGCCAAGGGATTTGTTCCATGTTGCTTTTTCGCCACCCAGCCAAAAATGGGAGACGATAACCGTCATAATGGGTGTCATGGCGTTGACGATGGCGGCCACGCCGCTGGCCAGATAGCCTTGGCTAAGCGGGAACAGGGCGAACGGAATGGCATAGGTGAATGTGCCAAGGGCAAACATATGTAGATATGTTTTTAGATCACGCGGCAAAGGCTTACGCAGGGCCAACAGGAATATCCATGAGCCGATGGCACCGACTCCCACACGCCCGGCGGAGACCCACAAAGGCCCAATTTCCCGGATGAGGATGGCGTTAAACAGGAAGGAACTTCCCCAGATCAGCCCTAAAATACTTATTATTATCCAGTCACGTAATGCCATACTTATCTCCGTTCAAGGAACAAACGTTAGGGACAAAGTAAGGCAGTGTCGAACCGTTTTTGACAATGATGTCCCGTTTTGGCCAATTTGGGATTCAATTGTTTTGATACGTGCAATCAATAATTTTGATAGGTCCCGTCAGGGTGTTTCCTGTGGGTAAGGTAAATCGCTTACTCCCTTGCTCAAAAGCTAAAAAGAATGTTGTATTGCTTATATCTGATTGATGGGGAAGGGTTTGAGTTATGAAACATCGCGTTATTGTCTGGTTGGTTCTTTTTGTAACATGTGCATCATTTGCAGTTAGTTCGGCGCGTGCTGATGAGTGGCTTGAAAGTTATGTGGCCTATTTGTCGGATAATGATCATTATAATTCAAGCGGGGTTCCCTTGCGAGATGCGGCCTCTATTCTTGCTCAAGATAGAGCCAATGTGCATCGGTTTAATCTTTGGGACGGGGGGGACGAACCGGATAAGTTTTTTACCACAACCGCGCGCCGGCAAATGATGAGCGCCATGTTAAATCGTGGCGGGGTGTCTCAGCGGACGCGTAATACCATTGTGAAATTTGATATGATGGTGCTGGTAAATATCTGGCAGGGCTCCAAGGGACCGTATGTTGTCGTGGAATTGTTGCCGTAAGGGGGCGTCGTTGCCGGTTGGGAATCGGTGGGCTGAGTTTGTTTTGCCCCCACCCCGGATTGCAAGCCCTTCGCGATACCGCTCAGGGCGTTCAGCGTTCAAATCGCTCTCCACATGAGCAATTTGTCCCAAGTGGGCCATGTTTCACTCCCCACAAGGGGAGGGCGAAGAAAGAGGGCTTACTAACCCTAACCTTCACACGGGGAGGGAGAAGGAAACGAGGACAAAACTTAGTAACCTTCGTCATCACACGCTTCATGCGGGTGATCTAGTGCGCCAAGTCGTTGGCGCCTTAACTTTGATTTGCTCAATGTGTCCTAATCAGTTTTGCCAGTGCCGCTGGATAGAGCAAATGCTCGGCTTGTAGGACACGGTTTTCCAGCGTTTCGACATTATCATCGGGCAGGATCGGCACTTCTTGTTGTACAATGACCGGCCCCGCGTCGAGTTCTGGCACAACATGGTGCACAGTGGCGCCATGCACTTTGTCCCCGGCATCCAGCGCGCGCTGGTGGGTGTTCAGCCCCTTATATTTGGGGAGCAATGAGGGGTGAATGTTAATTAACCTGCCTTGCCAATGTTTGGCGAATTCATCACTAACAATGCGCATGAACCCGGCCAGACAGACAATTTCTGCGCCCCATTGCTCAAGGTTTGCCGTTATGGCGCGGTCTGTTGTAGTTTTATCCGCATAGGATTTGAGCGCATGCACCGCAGTGTTCAACCCGTGGTTTTTAGCGGTTTCCAGCCCGGTCGCATCGGGTTTGTTGGAAATTACCCCGACGATCTGCGCGGGGAAGTCAGTCGCCTCAACCGCTTCAATCAAAGCGCTCATGTTCGAGCCACGCCCGGAAATCATTATCGCGACGCGCTTTACTGCGGTTCGCTTTTTATCGTTCACAGGTTCAGGCTTCCCAGAAATTGCACCGCTTCGCCCTCGTTTCGTGTGCCAAGGGTGCCGATGGGAAATGCACTTTCCCCCTGCGCATTGAGGAAATCCACAAAATTACTGGCGAAATCACCGTGAATAATTGCAATCATGCCGATACCACAGTTAAAGGTGCGTAGCATTTCGTTTTGCGCAATGCCCCCCGTTTGGGATAGCCACGGAAACACCGGCGGTACGGGAATTGTGCTCAGATTGACCTTCGCCGTGAGGTGATCGGGTAGAATGCGCGGGATATTATCGATAAACCCGCCACCGGTAATGTGCACCAATGCCTTAAGGGGATGGTTGGCCTTAAGCGCCGCCAGCAGGGGTTTAACGTATATTTTCGTGGGGGTTAGCAGGGCTTGTGCAAGTGTTGATTCCGGCGCGAAGGGGGCGGGGTCGCTGAGCTTGATGTCTGAGACTTCAATGATTTTGCGCACTAGGGAGAACCCGTTTGAATGCACCCCGGAGGAGGCAAGCCCCACCAGAACGTCCCCGGCAATAATATCTGTGCGTGGCAGGATTGCAGCGCGTTCCACGGCTCCAACGGCAAATCCGGCGAGATCATAATCGGCGTTGTGATACATGCCGGGCATTTCGGCGGTCTCCCCACCAATCAGGGCGCATCCTGCCTGTTTGCAACCTAACGCGATGCCTTCAATAACCGATGTTGCCTGTGCCACATCCAGCGCGCCGGTCGCCAAATAATCGAGGAAAAACAAAGGTTCTGCCCCCTGTACGATCAAATCGTTGACGCACATGGCGACGAGGTCAATGCCGACGGTGTCGTGGTTTTGCGCGTCGATGGCAAGGCGTAATGTCGTGCCCACCCCATCATTTGCCGCAACCAAAACGGGATCGACAAAACCGGTTGCCTTGAGGTCAAACAGGCCGCCGAAACCTCCGATTTCGCCATCTGCGCCGGGGCGGCGGGTCGATTTGACCGCGGGCTTTATGGCTTCAACCAAGGCATTTCCAGCGTCAATATCAACACCGGCTTGTTTGTAGGATAAGCCATTTGTGGCTGATTTATCTTTTTCAGTCCGGGATTTATCTTTTTCAGTCATTGATTGTTTGCACCGTTTATTCCTGACCCAAAATAAAGCATAGTGGGTGGGTGGGCGAAAAACTTTAGGGCTAGCGCCAAAAGTTTTGGTTTTAATGTTTTATTTGTGCTGTTAACCAGTGACAGACAATGATGCAAGGGCAAGCAATATGACAATGCAAAAACAAATCATAATCTGGAGCCTAATAATTGGGGCAAGTTTTTTTACCCTTTGGATATTTCGCGGAATATTGTTGCCTTTTGTCGTTGGAATGGCCTTGGCCTATCTGCTTGATCCGGCAGTGGATTTTTTAGAGAAGCTAAAATTTAATCGCTTCATGGCGACTTTGGTGGTTATGGGGTTTGTCACTGTTATCATTGTCAGTGCGTTCTTTTTGCTGGTTCCAGCAATTGTTCAACAGGGCGTGGGGCTGGCGCAGGGTTTGCCCGGTTATGTTACCCAATTACAAACCTTTGCGACGGAACGTGCGCCCGACCTTTATGCATGGCTGGGGGAGGAGCGCGTCGCCCAGTTTGAAAACGGATTGTCAGATTTGCTCAGTGGCGGTGTGACCATACTGGGTAATGTTACGGCGCAGGTTATGCAGTCCGGGCTGACCATCATAAACCTGTTGGCGTTGCTTATTGTGACACCGGTGGTCGCGTTTTATTTGTTGCTGGACTGGGATAGAATGGTGGCGCAAATTGACCGCCTGTTGCCCCGCCAATACAGGGACGAAATTCAGGGTATCTTGAAGGATATGGACAAGGCAATGGCCGCGGTGATCCGTGGGCAGGGGTCTGTAATTTTACTTCTTGCGCTATTCTATGGGGTTGGCTTGACGCTGGCGGGGCTGAATTTTGGGCTGGCTATTGGTGTCACCGCAGGATTGATGAGCTTCATTCCTTATGTGGGGTTTATTGTGGGTATGGTTTTGTCCACCGGGGTGGCGATTGTTCAATATTGGCCGGATGGGCTACCGATTGCCATTGTTGTTGGCATTTTTCTTGTTGGACAGTTTATTGAGGGGAATATTCTTTATCCCAAACTTGTGGGGACAAGTATTGGCGTGCATCCGGTGTGGCTGATGTTTGCTTTGTTTGCTGTTAGTACATTGTTTGGCTTTGTTGGCTTGCTTCTGGCGGTGCCCATGGTGGCGATTGTTGGTGTGTTGGTGCGTTTTGCAACGCGTAAATATACGCAAGGGCCGTTGTATTGGGGCGATCAGGCACCACCGGATCAGGAGGCCCTCGCTTCGGATGAAGGTGCTACGTCAACTAAGGGTGTGGACGCAAAATCTGAATGAGTGAGCATAACAATTCTGGACAACTTACTTTTGATCTAGGCCACAACACTTCACTTACAGAAGCCGATTTTATTGTCACTGATGCAAATCGGTTAGTATTTGATCACATCAAGTCCTATCCGGCATGGCCGGGACCTTTAACCCTGATTACCGGGCCAAAAAAATCGGGTAAAACACATCTGGCAAATATTTGGGCCACCCACGCCCATGCGATTTCTCCCAGCATGGGTGATATTGCTGAAATCACGGCGCAGGGTGGCGATCAGGCATTGATGCTTGATGATCTTGATTTGGGACGGTTTGACGAAACAGCGCTGTTTAACCTGCTTAACCAAAGCATGCGGGATGGACGGGCCATTCTTATGACGGCGCAGTTGCCCGTGCATGCATGGCCTTTTATCACGGATGATGTGAAGTCACGGGCGCGGCTGGCGGCACACTTTGGCGTATTGGCGGCGGATGATTTGCAACTATGTCAAATGTTTGCAAAACTATTCTCGGATCGGCAGATTGTGGTTGACCCCAAGACTATCACCTACCTTGTTGCACGTATGGAGCGCTCACCGGCTGAAGTTGTTACGCTCGTTGAGCTGTTGGACAAACTAGCTTTGACACAGGGTAAGCCAATTAGTTTGAAAATGGCGGCGCAAGCCCTTGAAATCCGATTGGCTGAGATGAAAAATTAGGCCATAACCCAGTTTGAAAACAAACTATTCTTAAACGCCACTTTCAGGAATGATTATGAGTGAAATTAAACTGACCGAACCCAGTGCACGGGCGTTACGTTCCAGCCCTTCCAGATTTGTAAATCGTGAAGTTTCCTGGCTTCAGTTCAATATGCGGGTGCTGGAGGAGGCGGGTAATACCGCCCACCCATTGCTGGAACGGCTACGTTTTGTTTCCATATCAGCCAGTAATCTGGACGAGTTTTTTATGGTGCGTGTTGCCGGGTTGCTCAGCCAAAAACGCGCCGGTTCGACGCGGTTGAGCGCGGATGGGCTAAGTGCAAGTGAGCAACTTGAAGATATCATGAATCTTGCTCAACATTTGCACCCTGAACAGCAAGAGCATTGGCAAACTCTGCGCCATGAATTGGTGGACAAGAATGTTGTTATCCATGAATCTTCGGATTTAAGCGATACTCAGATTGCTTATTTGAAAAAACTGTACCGGCAGGAATTTTTTCCGGTTCTTACCCCGGTTGCTGTTGACCCGGCTCACCCGTTTCCATTTATTCCCAATCTTGGCTTTACGATGGCTGTGCAATTGGAGCGAATTTCCAATCAAAAGCGGATGATGGCGCTCGTGCGCATTCCTAATAGTTTAGACAGGTTTGTGACCTTGCCGGGGGAGCTATCAAAAGACGACCGGATTGAATTGGTAACCATTGAAACTGTGGTTTATCTTTCCCTGTCAAAAATGTTTCCCGGCAATGAAATTATTGGAGCTGGGGCTTTCAGAATTATTCGTGACAGTGAACTTGAGATCAACGAAGAAGCCGCGGATCTGGTTGAGGAATTTGAAACAGCGATTAAACAACGCCGGCGCGGCACAACCATTCGCCTTGAGGTGGAAAAACGCATGCCCAAGTCCTTGCGGCGACAGATTGCGGATAAATTATGCATTACGCGGGATGAGATATTTGAAGGGTCGGGGTTCCTGGCCCTTGCCGATGCTTCTGCGATTTGTTCGATCCCGCGCCCTGATTTGCGTTTTAAGCCCTATCATGCGCGGTTTCCTGAGCGTATTCGCGACCATCACGGCAATTGTCTGGCAGCGATTAAACAGAAAGATATTCTGGTTCATCACCCGTTTGAGAGTTTCGATGTCGTCGCGCTTTTCCTTAGTCAGGCAGCAAACGACCCGGATGTGGTGGCGATTAAGCAGACCCTATATCGTACATCTGCGGGTTCCCCGATTGTTAAGGCGCTCATTACGGCGGCGGAGGCGGGCAAGTCCGTTACGGCGCTGATTGAACTTAGAGCGCGGTTTGATGAGGAAGCCAATATCAGATGGGCGCGAGACTTGGAGCGGGCCGGGGTGCAGGTGGTTTTTGGTTTTGTGGAACTCAAAACCCATGCCAAACTTTCTCAAGTGGTGCGTCGCGAACGCGGAAAATTGGTGTCATATTGTCATATTGGTACTGGGAATTATCATCCAATTACCGCCGAAATATATACGGATTTGAGCTATTTCACCTGTAACCCAACTCTGGGGCGCGATGTGGCACGGGTGTTTAATTTCATCACCGGCTACGCGTCGCCGACCGAACTTGAAGCGTTTTCTGTGTCGCCGCTAAATCTGCGCCAACGTTTGGTGGATGATATTAATATCGAGATTAAAAATGCCAAAAATGGGAAACCGGCGTCAATCTGGTTTAAGATGAATTCTCTGGTCGACCCGGAGATTATTGATGAGCTTTATCGGGCCGGGGCCGCGGGGGTGAATGTTGAACTGGTGGTGCGCGGAATCTGTTGTCTTCGACCCGGAATTCCCGGTTTTTCCGACAATATCCGTGTAAAATCAATTGTGGGCCGGTTCTTGGAACATTCTCGGATTTATTGCTTTGCTAACGGACATGACATGCCCTCAAACAAGGCAAAAGTATATATTTCATCGGCGGATTTGATGCGGCGCAATCTGGATCGACGGGTGGAGACTTTGGTGCCGATCACCAACAAAACGGTGCATAAGCAAATTCTGGAACGTATCATGGTGGCTAACCTGCGCGATAACCAGCAAAGTTGGGAAATTTTGCAGGACGGAAGTTCCCAACGTGTTGAAGTTGGTGAAGATGAAGAACCGTTTAATGTGCATGATTATTTCATGACCAACCCATCACTTTCGGGTCGGGGAACAGCGATACCCTATGCTGAAGATGAGAATAGTGAGGGATGATTTTACGTCGAGAAAATGCCATAAATGACAGCTCAGCGCCAGCGCGGGCAATGGGTCGTTTGCAGGGCGTCGAGCCTGTTGCTGTGCTTGATATTGGCTCAAATTCCGTGCGCCTTGTTGTTTATGAGCACCATGCGCGCACGCTCACTCCGCTGTTTAATGAAAAGTCCGCGTGTGCCTTGGGGCGCGGGGTGGCAAAAACCGGAGAAATTGCCCAAAAGAATGCCGAAATTGCGCTTAAGGCAATTGCTCGTTTTGGACTTGTGACCAAACTCATGGAAGTGCCAACTGTGTATGTAATCGCGACATCAGCGGTTCGTGAGGCGAGCAATGGTCGCGAGTTTATGGACAAGGTTGAGCTGTTGATGGAGACCAAGGGACATATCCTGAGTGGTGAGGAAGAAGCTCATTTTACTGCGCGTGGTATTGTTTCTGGCATGCCTGATTTTGAGGGGTTGGTTGGTGATTTGGGCGGGGGAAGTTTGGAATTTGCTTCCGTGGAGCGGGACCGCGAACCCAAGGGCGAAACATTTGAACTTGGGGTTATTCGCCTGCAGGACGACAGTGATCTGTCACCGGCAGAGGCTGTAAAAATTGCCACTAAACGCTTAAAAAACTCAACGGTTTTGAACAGTTGTGAATGCGAGGTGTTTTGTGCAATCGGGGGAACTTGGCGGGCATTTGCGTCCCTGATGCAGGTGCGTGAGAACTATCCTTTGCATTTGGTTCAGGGCTATGAGGTTAAGGCCAAGGACGCCATGAAACTGGCAAAACTACTCGTTGAGGATGTGGAAAAAGTTGAGGGCATTGAGACGGTTTCGCGGGCGCGGCGAGATTTGATGGCCTATGGCGCGGCTGCAATGATTGGTGTGCTTGAGGCTGGAGATTTCAAGAAAATAATATTTTCTTCACTTGGGGGGCGCGAAGGATATTTGTTTGACCGGTTGAGCAAAGGTGAAGCGGCGAAGGATCCATTGATTGAAGCGTGCGAGGAAATTTGTTTTTTGCGATCGCGTTCGGCGCGCCATGCGGTTGAATTGGAGGATTTCTCGGAACGGTTTTTGGCCGCTATAGGGGTGCATGAGACAAAACCGCAGGGGCGCTTACGTATCGCGACATGCCTGCTTTCCGACATTGGTTGGCGTGGACATCGCGATTATCGCGGGGAACAGAGTGTTGATCTGATCGCCTATAGTGCGTTGCTTGGTACTGATCACGCGGGGCGCGCCTTTATGGCGGAGGTTTTGGCTGTGCGTTATATGGGACTTAAACACACCAGTTCTAGCAGAGAATTAACGTCTTTGATGGGGGACAAGGCACATTTTAATGCACAAAGTTTGGGGGCTTTGATACGGATGGCCTATGTTTTGAGCGGTGCCATGCCCGGGATTTTGCCGGTGGTGGAATTTGGACTTGTGGGGCAACGCTTGGAGTTGATATTGCCGGGGGAATTTTCTTTTTTGGATGGATTGCGGTTGCAAAGTCGCCTGAAACAGCTGGCAACGCATTTGGGATATGAAGAGAGTTTGGTTGTGGTAGGGTAGTGGGCCTTTCCTTTTGGCGTCTATATTTCCACCTCAACAATGCCATTTTTTGTTGCGGCAAGTGCTAATTTCCCGTGTTTGAGGGCCAGTGCTTTTTTGCCAAATAGATCAAAACGCCAGCCAGACAGGGCCGCAATATCGGCTGTATCGCTTAACACGAGTTGGTCAATATCATCGGAATTAGCGATAATGCGTGAAGCAACTCCTTCACGTTCGGCGACAGCTTTCACAAGCACGCGCAATAGGTCGCCTATGGGCCCTTTTGGCGATGGGCCGCGGTGACGTTCTGGGAGTTTTGGAAGCTCATTGTCGGGAATTTTGGCGACTTCAGCCAATATGTCGATGATTTCTGTGCCCATGCGTGAGTTGCCAAAGCCCTTTGTAACAGCGCGAAGCCGGTCAAAGCCTTGTTTGTTTTTTGGGCGTTGAATGGCCAATTCATTCACCGCGTCATCTTTTAGAATGCGACGACGCGGGCGATCTGATTCTTGTGCTTTGCTTTCGCGCCATGCGGCAAGCACCTTTATAGCCGCGAGGTCGCGGGGCCGATTGGCACGGAATTTTAGTTTTTGCCATGCGTCCTCAGGTTCAACAATATAGGTGCCGATATTGTTGAGAATTTCTTGCTCGTCCGCCATCCAGCTTTGTCGCTTTTGCTCAACTAGTTTCGCGGCGAGGGCGAGGTAAATGTCACGCAAATAAGTTACGTCCGCTAAGGCATAGTCTTTTTGTTTGTCGGTGAGGGGGCGTGCGGCCCAATCGGTAAAGCGGGAGCTTTTGTCAATCTGCGCACCAACAATGGCCAAGACAAGTTTATCATAGGAAATCTGGTCGCCATATCCACAAACACTTGCTGCAACCTGACTGTCAAAAATGGGGGTGGGGACTGCGCCGTTTAGTTTAACGAATATTTCAATGTCTTGCCGCGCAGCGTGGAAAACTTTGACGACGGATTGATCCGCCATCAAGTCAAACAGCGGTGCAAGATCAATTGCTGGGGCCATGGGGTCTATCAAAACGGCCTTATCCGTGGTTGCGACTTGAACCAGACACAGGATGGGCCAATAGGTGGTTTCTCGGTGGAATTCGGTATCAATAGTGATGAAATCGTATGATTTTGCTTCATTGCAGAATTGCGCGAGTTCGCTGGTGTCTGTTATTAGTTGCATAAAGCGGGTATTCCCTCTAACGAAGTTTTCAAAATTCATTCCTATCAAACTCAAGAGACTTACACCATGCACAAATATCGTTCACACACTTGCGCGCAACTAACTGCTAAAAATGTCGGCGAAACCGTTCGCCTGAGTGGCTGGGTTCATCGGGTTCGTGACCATGGGGGGCTGCTATTCGTTGATTTGCGCGACCATTATGGCATGACCCAAATTGTGGCGGACCCTGATTCTAAAGCATTTTCTCAGGTTGAAGCGCTCAAGGCTGAATTTGTTATTCGTATTGATGGCGTTGTAAAGGCACGTGATGCTGAGGCGGTCAATAAAAACCTGCCCACCGGGGAAGTGGAAATTTTTGTTGACGAGTTGGAAGTGCTCGGTGCGGCCAAGGAATTGCCGATGCCAGTATTTGGTGAACAGGAATATCCAGAGGACGTTCGCCTGACCAATCGCTTTTTAGATTTGCGGCGTGAGCGTATTCATTCCAACATTGTTTTGCGTTCAAAAATCATTACTTCCCTCAGAAATCGCATGGTTGAGGGTGGGTTTACAGAATATCAAACACCGATTTTGACCGCTTCTTCCCCCGAAGGGGCGCGGGACTTTCTCGTACCGTCGCGTTTGCATCCGGGCAAATTTTATGCGCTACCCCAAGCGCCTCAGCAGTTCAAACAATTGTTGATGATTGCCGGGTTTGATCGTTATTTTCAGATTGCCCCATGTTT
>JAJRRG010000046.1 GCA_024279675.1 Alphaproteobacteria bacterium | reverse complement strand
TGCTTCTTGTGGAGACATGAGGCGGGTTTTGCCTTCATCTTCTTCGTCCGGGTCGATCTTATCCTTGTTGGCTTTGCGTACTTCCAAATCCAGATTGATTTGTGAACACAGGCCAAGGGTCACCGGGTCCATCATGGTCAGCCCGGCATTGTTCCAGTGAGTTCCCTCGCGAATGGCGGTGATGGTGGTTTTTGTGGTGCCTACAAGACGGATAATTTGTGCGTCCTTGAGTTCTGGGTGATTGCGGATGAGCCATTTGATAGCATTTGGCCGTTCTGTACGGCGAGAAATGGGGGTGTAGCGAGGCCCGCGCTTTTTTGTTGTTGCCACAAAAACTTTTGGCTCAGATAATTTCATGCGATAATCAGAATCGGCTTCGGCGCTGGCGATTTCTTCTTTTGTGAGCTGGCCGGCAAGAATTGGGTTGGCACCCATCACACCTGCGGCCACGTCCCCATCCGCAATGCCTTGAACTTCAAGGGCATGTAGAGCACAAAATGCACCAATTTGGTCAAAGGTAAGGGTGGTGTTGTCAACCAGCCAAACGGCGGTGGCTTTGGGCATCAAAAGAGTGTTGGCCATAATTATTTCCTTTATGTCGCATTTTTGGTTTTGCTCAATACAATATTGTTCGTGCAAACCGGTTTTTGCCGGTCGCATCGCCATTTTGCAAAACGCTTATGGGGAATGGTTGCTATATAGAGGGGATGGGGGGAATGTGCAATGGTTGATTTTTCCGTGTACCTACGTTGTCACTGTTAAGTCTTGTTCATGTAACCAGAACGATTTTCCCATAATGGTCAGGGCTAAGCATTGCCCGATGGGCATCGGCTGCTTTGTGCAAGGGAAAAGTGATAATGCGAGGTCTTTGCATTTGTCCAGAGTTTAGGGCAGGCCAAACGGTTTGGAGCAGGTTGCGCGCGATTTTTGCCTTTGTTTTGTCGGACTGGTTTCGTAGGGTTGAGCCAAATAGTGTCACGTGTTTGGTGAGTAATTGGGCGAGATTTATTTCAGCCTTTGCGCCGCCAAGCAAACCCAGTTGGATAATTGTGCCGCCTTGTGCGATGGCTAAAAGATGCCGGTCGAGATAGTCGCCGCCCACAATATCAAGGATAATGTCGACGCCCTTGCCATTGGTCAATTTATGGATGGTCTCAACAAAATCTTCCTTGATGTAGTTGATGGTTTCATTGGCTCCCATGTGTTTGGCATAAGTTGCTTTTTCATCGGATGAAATTGTCGCAAAAGAAATGGCACCGTGCAGTTTTGCCAGTTGAATGGCGGTTGCGCCAATGCCGGATCCGCCCCCGTGAATAAGGATTGTTTGATTTTGTTGCAGTGCGGCGCGTTCAATCAGGGTTTGTTGCACAGTAAACAGTGTTTCAGGCAAGGACGCGCCTTCAATCATGGTATAGTTTTTTGGCAGGGGCAAAATCTGGCCGATGGGCACGCTTACATATTGGGCATACCCGCCCCCATTTGTGAGGGCGATCACCGGGGCGTTAAGTTCAAAACCGGTTACGCCAACACCTAATTCACAGATGGTGCCCGCCACTTCCAGCCCCAAAATCGGTGAGGCGTTGGGGGGCGGATTGTAAAGACCCATGCGTTGTAAAATATCAGGGCGGTTCACACCGGCGGCGGCGACTTTGATCAGGGCTTCACCCTTTTGTGCCAACGGGATGGGGGCCTGGGTATATTCCATGACATCAGGGCCGCCTGGTGTTTGTATCGAGATGGACTGCATATGGCGGATGAAGGGGCTCATTGGGGGAATTTTTCAAAGGATTGTGTTGCATCGCTTGTGTGATGCCATTGTGCCTGTTCGCTACAGAAAATTCTGGTTTGCTTGTCAAAACGGGTTCCCCATCCAGTGAGCCGGCGGGGACGATTACTTTTTTGCCGCTTGAATTGATAAAGGGCAAGCCCGATCCGCATTGGGTACAAAAGGCTGTACTAAAGCCTCGGTTGGGAAAATTATATATTTTGACGGCGTCCTCGCCTTTTAACCAGCGAAAGGTTTCTACATTTCTAAACAGGTTTGAAGCATGGGCCGAGCTGGTGATTTTGCGACATTGCTCGCAATGACAAAAGAACAGATGTTCAAATTTGTTTTCAACCTCGTAGGTGACTTTTCCACAAAGGCATCCACCATTAATCATATCGCTCATTGAAAACTCCGTTGGTATGAAACTTATGTGGACAGTTTGGCGAATGCCCGCTTGTTCGACAAGGGGGGATATTGCACATTGAGTTATAGTTACGTTTTGGGGTTTCAATTAGGGGAATGTGAATATGGGAGATGACTTAGAGCCGACGACAAAGGTTTCATACGAGGTGGGGGAGAGCTTGGATGCCAAGTCTGTGGATGAACTTGAAGAAAACATTCATCTGCTTGGGCAAGAAATCACACGGATTAAACAGGAAATTGAGAAAAAAAGAGCCAGCAAAAATCTGGCCCAAGATGTCTTTAAGACTTAGTTATCATTGATAAAACCTGAACAAGAAAAGCGTTGGGTTTATGCAAGGTCAAGGGACAAGGTTAAGAAAATGACTCCAGTTAATACTTTTTTAATAAAATTTTACTAGGTTGGTGTTGTTCGGTTCTTGAACTGAACGTTTGCGGTTTTGTTCTTTTGTTTGATGAAACTGCCTCCCTGTTAACTTCGAGAGTCGTTCTTACGGCTCTTTTTTTTGCAATTTTTTTGCAAACAAGTTTACGGGAAATCACGCATTTATCGGGTAACGGGCTCTTAACCACGCCTGATCTCTGTTGACTTTGTTGTCATATTTTTGTCGTTTGGCACGTGTTCATTAATCTATAATAGGGTATGCTTTCAAAAATATATCAGCATTGTGAGCCGTTTCGTTGGACGATAAAAATAATAATTCCGTCAGTTCCCCCACAATTTCAATTGGTCCGCATCTCGTGGCGTCGGGGGATTTTTCCCGGCTTTACGGGCAGGGAATGGGTTTAATCGAAGAGGTTGCTGCTTATCTAGATGGGGAGGGGCGCGAAAAATCTCGGGGATTAAGTCGGGAGACCAGCTTTTTATATTCTGTAGAATCCATGCGCCTGACCACCCGGTTGATGCAATTGGCATCCTGGCTTTTATTGCAACGGGCAGTGCAGGAAAAAGAAATCAGCGCAGAAAGTGCGCGAAGTGAAAAATCCAAAGTCAAATTTTCCGCTACCCCCTCCAAGCGGGGCGGGCCGGGTTGGTCAGGTTTACCAGAAAAGTTTTTGGATTATATTGCCCAAGGGGATCGTTTGTTTGAGCGGGTCGTAAAATTTGATGCGCTGGATCGTGAGACGGTGCCAACTAAACCCCTGCGAGATGAAGATGATATTGCTGACCAGTTTAGTCGTTTACATGCGGCATTTGGTGTTGACGTGCAAAAATAAACGCAAAATTACCGGCGTTTCAGGTGGCATAAATATTTCAAGAAAAAACCCGGCTTCAAATTGAATGCCGGGTTTTTGAATATTGGGAAGTCTCGAGTTAAATAATTATGCGCCCAAAATGCCCTTGAATTTTTCTTTAAAGCGGGAAACCCGGCCACCGCGGTCAATCAGATGGCCTTTGCCGCCAGTCCAGGCTGGATGTGTTTTAATGTCAATATCAAGCTGAAGGCTGTCCCCTTCTTTACCATAGGTCGAGCGGGTTTCATATTTTGTGCCGTCGGTCATAACCACGGTGATGGTGTGGTAATCGGGGTGAATGTCTTTTTTCATGGGTGGTTCTCACGTGGTTTTAGCAAAAAATTGCCCGGTTTCTGCTAAATGCAATGCCCGGATAATTAAAGTTGATTTCTTGTTTGTGCGGGTTCTATACGAAAACAGGGGTCAAGTGCAAGCCTTCAACACCAAGCTGGGAATAAAAAGCGCAACAAATATGAATAGGTGATATTCGTTTGACGTTTACCGGTTGCGCCAGCACCACGCAAACCCTATTTTATAAAACTGATTGAAGAAATGTATTGGGTAAAAAATGACGAATGCGCGGTTGCAAAATTTGGAACGTGGTCAAGGCAAATCTGACGAGGTGCGCGAGGCAAAGGACAAGCAAGGTCTGCAACCTCTTTTGGCTCTGGCGCCTTTTATCATGCGTTATCCAGTGCGTCTTTGGCTCACGATATTGTTTTTATTGGTTGCCGCGGTGGCGCAGATGGCCATTCCGGTTTTTGCCGGTGGCCTGATCGATAAGGGCTTTCTTGAACGCAATCTGGATGAAGTTTCCCAGTACGGACTTTTTATCGTTCTGGTTGTGGGGGTGATGGCTTTAGCATCAGGTGCCCGACATTATTATATTTCGTTGATAGGTGAACGTGTTTTAACGGATATTCGTGTCGCGGTGTTTGGTCATCTGTTGGAACTGGACGCAACCTATTTTGATACCCATCGGGTTGGTGAACTTACCTCTCGCTTAAATGGTGATGTGGCGACGGTGCGCGGCATGATTGGCTCACACGCTACCTTAGCCCTGCGCTCCGTTGTGACGATTATTGCCGCGGTTATCATGATGTTTTTGACTAGCGCCGAACTGGCGTTGGCGGTGGTTGTTGGATTGCCATTGCTTTTGGTACCGGTGATCTTTTTTGTCCGGCGATTGCGTAAATTATCCCGGCGGACACAGGATGCGCTTGCTGATTTGAGCGCTATGGCAACAGAGGTGCTCAGTGCAACAAAAACCATCAAAGCCTTTGTGCAGGAAAAGCGCCAGGTTGATGAATACACTAAGCATTCTGAACTGAGTTATGATGCGGAAACCACGCGGCTTCGGGCGCGCTCAATTCTGATTACCATAGTGACGTTTCTTGCGTCATCCGCTATTATTTTATTGATATGGTGGGGGGCGAAATCTGTGTTGGTGGGGACGGTGACCGCTGGACAATTGACGCAGTTTTTGATTTATTCATTGATGGCATCGATGGCATTGACCAATATGTCTGAGGTTTTTGGATCTTTGCAAACCGTTGCGGGGGCCACTGAACGGCTGGTGGAAATTCTACAAACAAAATCTGCGATGCCTCTGCCTCAAAATCCGGTTAAAATGCCTAAACCTCCCTTGGGTAAAGTTGAGTTTAAGGATGTTGGTTTTTCCTATGCGACACGTGAGAAAGAAGTTGTATTGCAAGACATTTCTTTTGAGGTGTTGCCAGGCGAGACCGTGGCGATTGTCGGCCCATCAGGGTCGGGGAAATCGACAACATTTGCCTTGTTCCAGCGGTGTTATGACGCTACCCATGGGGCTGTACTTGTTGATGGGGTTGATGTGCGAGATGTTTTACCGGGAGATTTGCGCAATCGGTTTGCCTATGTGGAGCAGGAAAGTACAATTTTTGCCGGTACGATTGCTGACAATATTCGATTTGGTAAAGTTGATGCCAGTGATGAAGAGGTAAAAGCGGCGGCCAAGGCGGCACTTGTGGATGAT
>JAJRRG010000045.1 GCA_024279675.1 Alphaproteobacteria bacterium | reverse complement strand
TTGTAGCGCGAGGAATAAAAGAGACGTAAATATAAACAAAACGACATTTTTGATTTGGATATTATGACAGAATTACAACATCAAACATCGAGCACTTCCCTATCAAGCAAACTTAAACGCTGGATTCCCCTTGTCATTCTCATTGCCGCCCTTGTGGCATTTTTTGCCAGCGGCCTGCATGAGCGCCTGACATTGGACGAGCTGGCCCTAAGGTATGGAGAGCTCAACGCCTATATTCAGGACAATTTTGCGTTGGCGATTTTTGTGGGTATTGGCCTGTATATTGTCACGACGGCGGCCTCGATCCCCATCGCGCTGTTATTAAGTATATCAATTGGGCTGATGTTTGGTTGGGCCGTTGGCACACTTATTATTGTTGTGGGCGCGACGCTTGGCGCATCCATCCTATATTTTATTGCCAAATCTCTTGCCCATGACTTCTTCGCGCAAAGGGCCGGAAAATTTCTTAATGTTATGGCCAAGGGTTTTAGGGAAAATGCGGTGAGCTACATGCTGTTTTTGAGATTGGCCGCCATTTTTCCATTTTCCGTGGTCAATGTGGTTCCCGCCGTGCTGGGGGTTTCGTTCCCCATTTACTTCTGGACGACGGCTATAGGCATTATTCCTGGCACGTTGGCCTATGCATACGCTGGTGAAGGCTTGCGCTCAATCATTTCTGAGCGGGCAATAGCTTGTGCAAACAATGTTGCACCATGCGGGGAAGCGTTTACAGCCGCCGATATTGTAACCAAAGAAATGATCATTGCTTTTACACTCTTGGCTTTAGTTTCGCTTTTGCCCATCGTGCTTCAAAAGTTTGCGAAAAAAAGCTAGGGTTTCGACCCTGAGGGTCCCGACTCTGACACCACAACGAATGTAACCAACCCATTTTAAGGAACTAGTTCCCATGTCTGAAATTCTGAAAGCTGATATTTGTGTCATTGGTGCCGGCTCCGGGGGCTTAAGCGTTGTTGCGGCCGCCCGAGCACTTGGGGCCTCAGCGGTGCTGATTGAGCGCGATAAAATGGGTGGGGATTGCTTGAATACCGGGTGTGTACCTTCCAAGGCTTTGATTGCAGCGGCAAAACGGGCCCATACAATTCAGCACGCCAATGCATTTGGCGTCACAGCGAGTGAACTAAAGGTCAATTTTGGCCGGGTTCATGAACATGTGCAAAGCGTCATTGATTCCATTGCTCCCCATGATTCTGTGGATCGCTTTGAAAGCCTTGGCGCAACAGTTATTCAGGCCCATGGCACGTTTATTGATAAAAACACCGTTGAAGCGGGGGGGCAGCGCATTCAGGCCCGCCGGTTTGTGATATCCACAGGCTCAAGCGCCGCCATTCCGCCGATTAAGGGCCTCGATGCAGTCGATTACCTAACCAATGAGAATATTTTTACCCTGACCCGCAAACCCTCGCATTTGATAATTATTGGCGGCGGGCCCATTGGTATGGAGCTGGCCCAGGCCCACAGGCGCCTCGGGTGTGAAGTTTCAGTCGTTGAAATGTTTGATCCTTTGGGGAAGGACGACCCGGAACTTACAGCCATTGCCCTGCGTAAAATTGCCGCTGAAGGAATAAACATTTACGCACAAACCGGCGTTGAAGCTGTTGAGAAAAAGGGACAAGGGGTCGCCGTGACCCTAAAGAGCAAAACCGAAACCCAAGTTATTTCTGGCTCCCATCTGCTGGTTGCGGCTGGGCGCAAAGTCAATATTGACAATCTTGGCCTAGAGGAGGCGGGCATTAAACTTGATGGGAGGGCGATTAAAGTTAATCGCGGCATGAAAACCACCAACCGGCGAGTCTATGCCATTGGCGATGTGGCGGGAGGACTACAATTTACCCATATGGCGGGTTATCATGCGGGCCTTGTCATCCGGAATGCTTTGTTCGGTCTGCCCGTAAAAGAAAACCGCTCGATAATTCCTTGGGCGACCTATACGGATCCTGAAATTTCCCAAGTGGGCATGAATGAAAGTCAGGCCCGTGAAATGCATGGGGACAATATAAAAATTATGCGCGCTACATTTGCGGAAAATGATCGGGCCCGCGCCGAGCGTCGCACCGAAGGGTTGGCAAAGATGATCACTGACAAGAAGGGTAAAATCCTTGGCGTTGGGATTGTTGGAGCCAACGCGGGGGAGTTGATTTCATTTTTTGCCTACGCCATGGCCAATAAAATGAAAGTGGGAAGCTTTACCAAATTTATCGCCCCCTATCCCACCATTTCCGAAATTGTTAAACGTTTGGGTGTCGCGTTCTATGCTGATCAGGTTGATAACGTCTGGCTCTCTCGTCTCCGCCGGTTTAATTCCAAATTACCCTAAAGCGTGTCTCCCAAAAGTGTGCAGCGGTTTTGGGATAAAAGACACGCGAAAACAAATAGATAAAGCAGGTCGCGTGAATACTATCGAACGCGACATGCTTTAGGCTTAAGCGCTGCCCTAGCTTTGGGATCATAAGTTCAAGAGTTGCCCTTATCAGAGCATTCCTGTAACCAAATCTTATAATGGTAAAACCAGATCAAAAAACCCCCTCGGGCGCAAGCCTTTCAACCAAGCTGATTGCGATGATTGTCTTTGTCATTCTCACAGTGGAAGTGTTGATATTTTTGCCCTCCCTCGCCAATTCTCGCGCCAACTGGCTCGACGATAAATTGCACGTGGGCGCTGTGGCTGTGCGGGTGCTTGATGCGGTACCTGAGGATATGGAACTGGCGAAAGATTCGGCGGATAGGCTATTGGAAACCGCGGGGGCCAGTGCCATTGTTTTTCGTCGTAATGGCCAAAGCCAGCTGTTGGAAAATTCCGCCATCGCCATGCCAAAGTCCGTCACAACTGCCGATATGCGCAAACGCGATCCCTATACGCTGATCACTGGTGGTCTTGATACCTTGATATTTGGTGGCGACCGGGTCTTGCGCATAATTGGCACGCCCCCTGACACCGGGGACGACCCCATTGAAGTTTTGATGCCTGAGGCCCCCTTGCGCCAAGCATTGCTGGTCTATGCGCGCAATGTGTTTTACCTCTCCTTGATTGTTGCAATGATCACCGCAGGGACCATATTTTTGTTTTTGAATCGGCTGCTAATTCGGCCAATTCAGCGCATCACAAATAATATGATTGCCTTTCGCAAAGCCCCCCAAAATGCATCTCTGATTATCAGTGCCTCAGATCGGGGGGATGAATTGGGCATTGCCGTGCGTGAATTGGCCGCCATGGAATCTGATATTTTTACTATGTTGCATGAGCGCCAGCATTTGGCAGATTTGGGTATGGCTGTGGCGAAAATCAACCACGATTTGCGCAATACGCTTTCCTCAGCTCAATTGCTATCCGATCAAGTGGCAGATTTGGATGATCCCAAAGTTCAACGACTGGCCCCGCGGCTTGTTCACACGCTGGATAAGGCGATTGGTTTTGCCCAGTCAGTGATTGATCATGGGCGTGAGAGTGCGGCATTGCCTGTGCCCCAACTTGTGGATTTACGTGCCTTGATTGAAGAGGCGGCCTTTGATGCGGGGTTAGTTGGACATCCCGATATCATTCTGGAAAACTCAGTGCCTGATGAGGTATCAATCCTTGTCGACCCGGATCAGATGGCCCGTGTTTTGTTGAACTTACTTAAAAATGCTCGCGAGGCTCTGGAGGGCATGGGCGACAAGAAAACTCAAAGCAAGATTTGTCTGGATTTCTCCAACACTGGAACCAAGTTTGTCATCTCTGTTTCTGACAACGGCCCGGGCTTGCCCCCCCGCGCCCAAGAAAACCTTTTTGTCGCGTTTAAGGGCTCTGCGAAAGCTGGCGGCACGGGGCTTGGTTTGGCTATTGCACGCGAATTGACAGAAGCCCATGGGGGAACTCTGAAGCATATAAGTCAGGAGAGCGGCACACGATTTGATCTGTGCATGCCCACCGCAAAGCGGGTAAATTAAGAACTGAAATACATCCTGTGACCGGGATGATTTATGTGCATGCTGTCTAATTTTACATTTGCAAACGGGTGGGCCGGGCAATCTGTGAGTTCCAGCAAAATTATGGCTGTAATTGGCTTTGCCCTCGCTAGGGGTATCGGCCAGTATCAGATAAAACACTTTTGCGGGCATTTGTTTCAAAACGCCCTTGCATCCCATTCCCAGCCGGTATAATGCTTGCGCCGCTTGAGCCTGTTTTTAAGGTTTGGCACGTGCGCTGGTAGCTCAGCTGGATAGAGTACTTGACTACGAATCAAGGGGTCGGGAGTTCGAATCTTCCCCAGCG
>JAJRRG010000044.1 GCA_024279675.1 Alphaproteobacteria bacterium | reverse complement strand
CCATTATTGAAATGGTGCGCGACGGAAAATTGCCCAATAGCGGGTTCTTAAAGCAAGAAGATGTGCTGCTGGAAGATTTTCTGGCAACAAGAACTGGCAGCTTTTACGTTTAGGCTTTAACTGCTTAATTTGGCATAATCGCTAAGGATCATATCTGCGGCTTTTTCAGCAATCATGATGGCGGGGGCGTTAGTGTTCCCGCTTATTAATTTGGGCATAATGGACGCATCAACGACCCTAAGGCCCGTTAAGCCATGCACCTTTAGTTCCGGGTTAACCACCGCCATGGGGTCAATACCCATTTTGCAGGTGCCAACAGGATGATAGACCGTGTCCGCACGGGCGCGAATGTTTTCCTCCCATTCCGCATCACTCATGTTTTCACTGGACATGAACATTTCCCGATGCCGATATTTTTTAAGGGCCGGAGCTTCAAGGATTTGACGGGTCATTTTGGCGCCCTTAATAAGGGTGTCCATGTCTTGCCGCTCCGCAAGGAAGTTTGGGTCGATACCGGGAGGTGCCATTGGGTCAGCACTCTGAAGGAACACGCGGCCAGAACTCTTAGGGTGAAGCACACACACATGACAACTAAACCCATTGCCCCAATGAAGTTTGCGACCATGATCATCAAAGATTGCAATGACAAAATGTAGCTGAATATCGGGACGCGATAGATTTGGCTCAGTTTTTAAGAACGCAGCCCCCTCGGCACAGGGCGAGGCCACCATGCTCACCCCATCCTTGCGCCATTTGAACATATGTTTAAGTAGCGAAAACGCCGCGCCAAACCCGATGCCAAAATTGTCCTTGTCCTTGGATTTATAGACCAGAACGAAGTCAATATGATCTTGAAGGTTTTGTCCAACCCCGTGCAGTTCATGCACCATGTCTATGCCGAACGGCTCAATATCTTCAGGCCGGCCAACCCCAGATAGCTGCAAGAGTTGCGGCGAGTTGAACGCGCCCCCGCTCAGGATAATTTCCCTTGAGGCCTTGATGGTTTTGTTGTGCCTGCCTTGAACATAGGTCACGCCAATTGCGCGCTTGCCTTCAAACAAAATCTTTGTTGCATGGGCCTTAGTGATGATTGTGAGGTTTGCCCGATCAAGGATCGGAAATAGATAGGCTGCAGCCGAGGAACATCGCTCCCCGTTTTTTGCTTTGTTATGAAATTGCGTCACCTGATAAAGTCCCGCACCTTCATTTTCGCCGCCGTTAAAATCTCGTCGGTGAGAATGTTGCATTTGGGTTGCCGCTTCTACAAATGCGTGACTTACGGGGCGGGGGCTTTTTTGATCTGAGACGTGAAGTGGCCCGGATGCGCCGTGCATCTCATCCTCTCCCCATTCATTGTTTTCTGATTTCTTGAAATAGGGAAGCACCTCATCCCACGACCAGCCCGTACAGCCAAGATCGGCCCATTCGTCATAATCGTTTTTGTGCCCACGCACATAAAGCAGGGCGTTGATGGCGCTCGATCCCCCAAGCGCTTTTCCACGCGGTTGGTACCCCTTGCGCCCGTTCAACCCTTTTTGGGTTACGGTTTCATAGGCCCAATTGTTGATTTTTGGACGGCCCCTTATCATGGCTAGAACACCGATTGGTGCGCGCACCACCAGACTATCCCCTTGACCGCCGGCTTCAAGCAGACAAACTTCAATATTTGGGTTTTCGCTCAAACGGGCGGCCAGAGTGGCACCTGCGCTCCCTCCGCCGATGATAATATAATCAAAAACGACTTGGCCCATGACCCTAAATCCCACCTTCTTTCACAGCTTCCATAGCAACAAAAGTTGATGTCATAGAAACATGGGGCAGGGTGGAAATTTTTTCGCCCATCACATGACGATAATCCGTGATGTTTTGTGTGCGCACCTTAAGCAGGTAATCAAAGCTCCCTGCAATCATGTGACATTGTTCAATCTCTTTGATGCCCATCACCCCGGCGTTAAAAGCGGCCAAGGCCTTGTCGCGGGTGTCCGAGAGTTTAACCTCGACAAAAGCCACATGATCGAGCCCCAACTTGATGGGGTTAAGAATAGCGCGATAACCGGTAATAAAGCCGTTGGCTTCCAATCGCTTAATGCGGGCCTGGCACGGGGTTTTTGACAAGCCAATTTTTTGAGAAAGCTCCGTTATACTCATTCGGCCATGGGTTGAAAGATGACTGAGGATAGCTTGATCGAAAGTATCAATCTCTGTGATTCGCATGAAATTTTCCTAATGAGACTGGTATTTGGTGGTCATGAAGTGTTTATCACTGAATATTGCGCAATCTAAAGGGTTAATCAAGATTGTACGTATGGAAAATCTGATGCAAAAGCTTTGGCTCTTTGCATGGCTTAATAGTTGGTATTGTGCTTGTATCAGGCAATAATGCGAATCCAAACGGGCGAAAATATCCCCAAAAATATCCCATAAACAAGAGCTGGATAAGAAAATGAATACAATAGATTTGAATGGCCAGGTTGCCATCATTACCGGGGGTGCTCAGGGGATTGGATTTGCTATTGCAAAGCGGTTTATTGCCAGTGGTGCCAAAGTTTGCCTGTGGGACAACAACGCTGATGCTGTTAAAAATGCGGCGGATATTTTGGGGCAGAATGCCAGCAGTGCGCAGGTAGATATTACGCGCCCCGATCAGTTGGAAACTGCATATGCGCAAGTTCAAAATGAACTAGGCAATGTCTCAATTTTGGTGAATTCAGCAGGAATTGCGGGAAAAAATTGCCCGCTTGAGGAATATTCTTCGCAAGAATGGGCCCAGATAATTGATATCAATCTTAATGGGACTTTCCATATGAACAAGCTGGTATTGCCAGCGATGAAAAAACAAAATTATGGACGTATCATCAATATCGCCTCTATTGCCGGCAAGGAAGGTAATCCCAATGCCTCCGCCTATTCTGCCTCAAAGGCTGGGGTGATCGCGTTGACAAAATCCGTGGGCAAAGAAACCGCGGATCAAAATATTGCTGTAAATTGCATAACGCCCGCCGCCGCGCGCACGCCCATTTTTGATCAGATGTCTGAGGAGCATATCGATTATATGTTGTCAAAAATCCCACGGGGCCGCTTCTTGGAAGTTGAAGAAGTTGCCAACATGGTTGCGTGGCTGGTTTCGGCTGAAAATTCCTTCACGACAGCATCAGTGTTTGATCTTTCGGGCGGCCGCGCCACCTATTGATTAATGTGTGAGCTATGTCGTCTACCAAGACGACAAGTCGCCTAACTATATTTCGAATTACCTATCAGGAATAAACAAGCAGTAATTTTGCCGCTAAAGCATCATTGACTCTTAGTGATACTAAGTGATAGATAGCTTTATCTATCGTATCATATCAGGTGAAATGTTGACAATGAATATCACGCAAGCGGCCGTAAAATTGTTTGATGAATGTGGGGCTGATTTTACCCTTGACCAACTCCAGTCAATGGCCGGTGTATCGCGGGCGACCCTTTATCGGCGCATCGGAAGTAAGGAAAAGCTGTTGCGGCAGATCGCTGACGACGGGCTTATCTCTTTAGATGCTGAGCTTGGTGTTGAAGAAAAGATTTTTACTGCAACCCGTGCGGTGGTTGTGCAACATGGATTTATTGCTTGCACAATGGAGCAGATCGCCGATGAGGCGGGCTTGGGCGTGGCGACACTTTATCGCCGTTTCAAGGACAAGAAAAACCTGCTCGCCTCATTTGCTGCCCAGATCAAACCGGTATTGGCGGCCCTCACTGTTTTGGATGAGGGGCAGGACGATGTTGAACAAGGATTAACCCATATTGTGAGCACCGCGCTGACATATTTGGACGCAAATCAAAGCCTCGTCAAAATTATGTTTTCTTGGCAATCGGCTGAACGGGCCTATTTGACAAGTATCCGACAAGAATCCACCTCCACACTAAATCAAATAGGCAAATACATTACCCGGCAACAGGAATTGGGTAATCTCAGACAGGATATTTCTGCAAAGGATTTAGCGCTTTCACTAAGCGGTCTTTTGTTTCAATACGCGATTTTTTCACCGGTACATCTGGCCCGGCCTTTAGATGTGAAATCTGACAGCAAAACGATTGTGAAGCTGTTTTTAAATGGCGCAAAACCGCAAAAATAAAATCACTTCAATCGGCCAGTCATCCATTCAAACTCTTACGGGAAGATAAATATGCAAAACCCAATTCGCTTTTTTAACTCAATTTCGGCAAGCGACATAAATGAAGTAGGGGGCAAGGGGGCCAATCTGGGGGAACTCACCCGCGCAGGGTTTGATGTTCCACAAGGGTTTTGCGTCACAACTTCTGCCTATAGCGCGTTTATTAAACCTCAGGAAAACCATGTCTATGCGTTACTGGAAAATCTGAAAATTGATGATCTGGAAAGTGTGCGCAATGCGGGTCAAAAGGTTCGTGATCTGCTCTCAAAGCTGGACCTGCCTGTAGAATTGGTGGAGCTGTTGCTTGAAGCGTGGCAAGAGACGGGGGAGAAAAACGCCTATGCCGTGCGTTCATCAGCCACAGCAGAGGACTTGCCCCAAGCCTCGTTTGCCGGGCAGCAAGATACCTACCTCAATATTATAGGCCGGGAAAATTTACTTAACGCGGTGAAGGATTGTTTCATTTCCCTGTTTACTGACCGCGCCATATTATATCGCATTCAAAATAATTTTGCCCATGCGGACGTACAGCTTTCGGTTGTTGTGCAACTCATGGTGATCCCTGATGCGTCGGGCATAATGTTTACCGCTGACCCGATTAACGGAAACAGAAACATCATCTCAATTGACGCAAGCTTTGGAATTGGCGAAGCACTGGTCTCAGGGCTGGTTTCAGCGGATTTATATCAGGTGCGAAAACCAGACGGCACCCAACAACCAGACGGCGCAATTGTTAAAAAACAAATCGGCGATAAAGATATTGCCATTGTCGCTGAAAAAAATGGTGGTACCAAAACCATTCAACTGTCCGCTGAACAAAAAGAAAAATCAGCCCTGACGGATGCACAGATTATAGAATTAGCCCATTTGGGCCAAAGCATTGAGGCCCATTACGGAGTGCCGCAGGACATTGAGTGGGTGCTGGCGGATGGTGGATTTCAAATCACCCAGTCCCGGCCCATAACGTCGCTTTTCCCTTTACCAGAAGAAACAATCGACCCGGACAAGCTCTATCTAAGTTTCAACCATTTCCAAGTAATGACCGATGCGATGGCGCCATTGTCCATGTCCCTATTTCGGTCGATTATTACGATTGGGCAAGATAAAAACACGCTGGAAACTAAATATCTGGTGCCTGTTGGGGGGCGGCTATATATTGAAGCCTCTGAAATTCTTGCCCATCCAAAGCTTGGCAAAACCTTCCCTGAAATGGTGGACCGGGCAGATCATTTGACCGGGGAAATGATCAACGACTGGGTGTCAAAAAAGCCGAAACGATCGCAAAAATCTCGCATAAGTTTGATCAAACTTTTGCCGGTTGCGTTACCCATATTGTGGCGGGTCAGATCGTGCTTGTTGTCGAAGAAGTACCAAAACTTCCCCGAAAAAATGTCTGAATATATGGATCGGTACGAGGCGCAGGTGCAAAATGAAATCTCAAATACGGATGATCTGGATTTGAAATTGGAGGTTTGCCGTAAAGAACTGGCAAATCTTTTTGAAACCATCAAGCCCTGGCGCGCACATTTAATTGCCAGCATGATCGCCATGAAACTGCTGCACGTGTTGATGAAGAACCGCGTTGATTCCTCGGTGCAGGACGCTTTGATGCGCGGGCTTGAAGGCAATGTCACCACCGAAATGGATTTGGCCGTGGGGGATTTAGCAGATATTGCGCGCCCCTCCATTGAACTGACGGCATGCCTGAGTGAGCCAGATGTGAGCTATGAACAAAAGCTAAGTCTTGCCGAAGATTTGCCCAACGGTAAGGAATTTATTGCGAGTTGGAATGAATTTATAAGGAAGTACGGCGCGCGTGGCCCCTCTGAGATTGATCTGTACCGCCCCCGTTGGCGCGAGGACGCCAGCTCGTTGATGAGCATGGTGGCGGGTATGTTAAAATCCGGCGAAACAGGCGCACACAGGGAGCATTACCAACAGCTTATCACCGCCAATGAAGCAGCCAATAATACGATTATTGCAAAAGCAGGCGGTGGATTTTGGGGATTTGTCCGCAAGCCACTGGCAAGACGTATGGCCTATGTCATTCGCGAGCTTTTCCCTCTGCGCGAGCATCACAAGTTTTTGATTGTTCGGGTATTGGATTTAACCAAGAAGGTAATTGCGCAGGCAGGTATTCAGTTACAAAGTGAGAAGAAAATCGCCAATGCGGATGACGTTTGGTTTTTAAGCTTGCCCGAATTGCGCCAAGTGCTAACGGGTGAAACTGATGTAACGGCATTTCCCATCGAACAACGAAAACAGGATTTTGATCATTATAAATCTATGACGCCGCCTCGGGTTATTACCGGGGAAGGGGAAGTGCTCAGTGCCAGCCATGACAATGCAAATGCACCTGAGGGTTCGTTGGTGGGCAGTCCGGTTTCCGCCGGAATTGTTGAGGGAAGGGCAAGAGTTATTCTTGATCCGTCCAAGGAAATTCTGCATCCCGGTGAAATATTGATTGCGCCGTTCACCGACCCCGGATGGACGCCCTTGTTTGTAAACGCAGGGGGGTTGGTGACCGAGGTTGGAGGGCTGATGACCCATGGCTCGGTGATAGCGCGTGAATATGGCATTCCCGCCGTAGTTGGTGTGGTGAATGCAACCAAAATCATCAAAACTGGTCAACAAGTCCGTGTTCACGGGGAGGCGGGTTTTGTTGAAATTTTGCAAGAAGCACCAGATGAAGCTTCAAACGAAGTTTCGGACAAAAAAATGGATATACGCCCATGAAATTCACCATGATATTCTTGTTTGTTTTGCTGGTGGGCATTGGCATATATGCGTGGACGCAGGGACCCGAAGTGTTCTCCCAAGCCTTGTCCAACAGCAAAAACCAATTGCTGCGCTTTGCGCCCATATTAGTGATTGCAGTTGTGCTGGCTGGTTTTGCCGAAGCGGTAATCCCCAAGGAGTTTATTGAGAATTGGTTATCTGACACTTCGGGTTGGCGCGGGATAACATTGGCGTGGATCGCTGGAATTTTTACCCCGATTGCCGGCGTGCTGGCGATGCCCTTGGTTGCTGTGTTGTATCAGGCGGGGGCCAGCCTTGCGGTCATTATGACATACCTGACCTCACTGGCGACCCTTTCGTTGATGAAGGTGCCGATCGAAATCGGGATATATGGCTGGAAGTTAACCGCGCTGCGGTTTGGGGTATCACTTGCCCTGCCACTGATTGCTGGATTTTTGACTTTGGCAATCGTACAGGTTTTTCAGGTTAAATAGAGCGCGCAGATCTTTTGCGGCATCAATAAAACCCTCGATCATATCCATGGGCGTTGTGTCATAAGCATCTTTAACAATTTTGCTAAAGCGTTTTTTGGAGCAGGCGGAGAAACTGATCCGCAATGCGTCTAATTATCTTGAGGTGCAATTTGCTCGGAAGCCTATTCCTGTGCGAGCGTGTTTAGAATTTCTTTTGCAAAAAGGTACGCGTTCGACCGGGTGGAAAATCCTGTAGTTCACCGAATTTTTCGTACCCCAAACGGGTATAAACCCTAAGAGCTGCCGGACTGAATGTATCAATATAGGCACCGGTACAACCAATTTCTTGTGCATGGGCTTCGGCCGTTTTAAGCAGTTTCCCCGCAAGACCTTGTCCACGCAGAGATGTTGAGAGCCAAAGCCAGCGCACATGAAGCCAGTTCCATGCAATATTACCATAAAGCCCGCCCTGTATATCCCCGTTTGTATCCCGGATAAAAACGGCAACTGGATCATGTTGTGCTGAAATCCCTTCATCAAGGTTGAACGCATTTAGTCCTGCATTGAGCGTTGCCAAGTCTTTCTCGCTCGGGTTAAGGCAGATATTGGCAATGTAAACGCCTGGGGTTCCCATGGGGCTTCCTGTTTCAAAGATGTTTATTTCTAATCAATTGTTAAGGGTATCACTAAAATTTCCACCGCATCGTGTAAAGCAGCTTACGCTGATTAATGGTATTGTTTAGGTATTGTTTGTTAGCTGTCCACCTGATTCAGGGACAGTACGCGTATGGAAGCCATATCTGTGGGGTGAAAGGTAAAAATCGGAAATATCAGCAAATTTCATCATGTGATAACAATTAATGCCAATCTAAGGGTGCTTTTTTGGTGCAGTTAGGGCGCGTGAGCTAATTATCGTTGAATATACAGAGCTTTATCGGTCAATTACATTTTTTTGATCAAGTTTCATATTTTATGGTTGCGCATTGGTTCTGTATTGGTGTTAGATAGGTACAGCTGAAAATTTTAATGCGCCCGGGGAGGGGATGCTGAAGTTGGAACAGGGAAACACGCCATTACTATCCCAAAATCGAGTACCTCCATGTTTGGAGGTTTGCATCGATGATGTGGGTGGACTGGCAGGCGCGTTGGCGGGGAAAGCTGATCGCGTTGAGGTGTGTTCCGCCCTTGAGTTGGGCGGATTAACGCCCAGTATTGGGCTAGTCGAGCACGCCGTGGTCTCCGGTATTCCAGCAATGATTCTTATCCGTCCACGGGCCGGTGGGTTTATCTATTCAGCAGACGATGTGAGCGCGATGCTTAAGGACATTGCAAATAGTCGTGAGCGTGGCGCTAAGGGTGTGGTCGTTGGGGCTGCAAAAGAAGACGGTCAACTGGATATGGAGGCCTTGAAACGCATGCGCGAGGCGGCCGGCGACCTTGAGGTGTGTCTGCACCGAGTCTTCGATTTGGTTCCCGATCCGTTTGAAGCCATGGAACAGTTGATTGGCGTTGGCTTTGCCAGAATTCTCACATCTGGTCAGCGTACGAAACTGAGCGATGGTCTGGGAATATTGAAAAAGCTGACTGCCTATGGAAAAAATCGCATCTCGATTATGCCCGGTGGTGGCGTTCAACTGGAAAATATTCAAGCCCTTGTTCAGTATGCTGGGGTCCATGAAATTCATTCCTCCTGCAGCCTTGTTCAGATCGAAGAATCATCAGTTTTGAGGCAGTTTGGTTTTGCGTCACCGATAAAGCGAAAAACGATTAGTGTGCAAAAAGTGATAGCTATGCGCGAGGCCCTTTATACGCATCACAAGGTCGCTTTGGATGCAAATATTCCCTCTACAAATCTACTAATAGATGCACCTGATCATTCAATTGGCGACGTGCCTTTACACAAGGGAACGGCGTAAATGAAAATAAATTTCACAAACCTTGGGATAAAACATACTAAAACGGTTGACTCTTACCTGATTTCGACGGAGTTTATGAAAAATTTTTTCAAAGGCTTCGGTATGCCTAAAGGGATGAGAGTATGAAAGTTGGTGTTGTTGGCTTAGGGTTTAGGCTTGGGTATTTAATGCGTCTCATAGCCCATTCGCTACCAAGCGTGACATTCGTTGGTTATGTTGACCCGGAGCCCTTTGGAATGGATGTTCTTAGGGAGGGGGATGTAAATCCCGGCCCCTCCTATGACACTATTGATGCACTCGTCAAAGCTGAAAAACCTGATTTGATGATGATTGGTTCGCCCAATTATATGCATTTAGATCACATACGCGAAGCGCTTGATCTTGGGCAAAAGATTTTTACCGAAAAACCGGTTGTAACCACTGAAGCGGATACTTTTGAATTGCTATCGCTTATGAAGTCCCATGGGGGTGCCGACAATATCGCTATTGGCTTGGTTTTGCGTTACGCCCCGCTTTATCGCGACCTCGTGGCCGCGCGGGACAGTGGGAAGCTGGGCAAAATCGTTTCAATTGAAGCTTCTGAGCATATTGCGCCTTATCACGGAGCCTTTTTCATGCGCGATTGGCGCCGAAATAGTTCCTATTCCGGTGGCTTTATGCTGGAAAAATGTTGCCATGACATCGATTTATATCAAGGTTTGGTCGGCAGTCGTGCAATGAAAGTTGCAAGCTTTGGTGGCCGTAAAACTTTTATCCCTGAAAATGCCCCCGATCAGAGTGGCATCAACGATATGGAAGTCTATTATCGTAAAGCCGGGGGCTGGAATGCCAGCGACAAAGTGTTTGATGGAGATGGCGATATTGTCGACTATCAAACAGCGATTGTTGAATTTGAAGGCGGGGAAAACCTGTGCTTCCACACCAATCTAAATGTGCCTGATGAGTTCCGGCGGTTCTGCGTTATCGGATCCCACGGCATGGCAGAGGGCGATTTCATCCGGAATTTCTTCAAGGTGCACAATGCGCGCACGGGAGAAAAATTGATTGACAAAACCTATGAGGCCACGGGATTGTCCGTGCATTATGGGGCTGATGAGCAAATGATTGAAGACGTTTTTGCCCATTTCATTGGTGGGGCACCTTTGCCTGTTTCCATTGTGGATGGGCTTGCCGCTGGGCTAACTGCAATAAAGATGGATGAGGCACGTGCAACCCGAAGCGTCATTGATATGCGCGATACCTGGGCAAAATTTGACAGCTATGGTTTGACTTGAGGATAAAAAATGGCCGTAACGAAACATAAAACCGACTATTTTCCGTATTTGATGCTGATCCCGGCAATCTTGCTGACAGTGTTGATTGTTGCTTGGCCAGTTATTGAGATGGTTCGCTTGTCTTTTACGGACGCTTCCCTGAAACCCACGACTGAGTTTGTCGGGTTGGCCAACTATGAAAAGATGTTCTCGCGCAAATTCCCTGAGACCATATTTCGGACATTTTATTGGATGGGCGTTTCTGTTTCCCTTAAAATGATTGTCGGTATTTGCGGGGCTGCTTTGTTGAATTCTGCGATACCGGGACGCGCTCTATTTCGCATTCTCACCATGCCGCCCTGGATTGTGCCCATTGCCATTGGCGTCTTTATCTGGAGCTGGATGTATAACGGCCAGTTCGGTATGATTTCGGGCCTTCTGCAACGTTTTGATATTATTGCCGAGCCGTTTGAGTTTCTTGCCTTTCGAAATAGCGCATTTTTCGCCACCATCGTGACCGATGTTTGGATAGGCACGCCCCTTGTGACAATTTACTTACTCGCGGCGATGCAAGGGGTTCGGCCCGATTTGCTGGAGGCCGCCTGGGTTGATGGGGCCGGACGTTTCTATCGGTTCCGGCGCATCACACTGCCTCTGATCATGCCATCGGTCGCTACAATGTCGTTGCTCTCAGCGATTTTTACCTTCAACTCTTTTGATATCATCTGGATATTGACGGAAGGGGGGCCGCGCAACGCCACCACCACGATGATCATTGATACGTACAAGACCGCGATTTCTCGTTTCAAATACGGGGAGGGGTCAGCGCGTGCGGTAATGATTGTTCTTTTCTTGTCCCTGTTTGCAGGATTTTATTTCCTCATGATTTCGCGTCTTGCCAAAAAGGAGGTTGGAAATGATTAATAAGTACCGTTGGTGGGAATTGGTTTTAATTTATGCCGGTATCGCTGTTTTTCT
>JAJRRG010000043.1 GCA_024279675.1 Alphaproteobacteria bacterium | reverse complement strand
CAATTTGTTCAGCGGAGCGTGGCTCATAGGTGGAGGCACCATTTGCATCTGATGTATAAACACCATCCACCAGAACGGCCACAGAAAGGCGTTTTATGGCTCCTGCTTCAAGGATTTGTGTTTGGCTGGATTTTGATATTTAGTAGTTTACGGTTTCTTCTGTGGTAGAAGAATTGTCCGATGCGCCGCCTCCAGGTCCATTATTAAGGGTTGAACCGGGCAATTCGGCACCCACGCTTACCGCGCCACCATCATTGGCCCCTTGGGAGGAATTGTTTAATTCGCGGGTTAAGGTTGAGCGTACAACCTGTCCTTCGGGGTCAAATGTTTCGGAGGTTTGTGTCGTGCGGTTAAACTCCAGGTCTGCGGATACCTGAACTCTGGCCCGCCCGGCACCGACGATTGTGCCAAGTAATTCTTCAAGTTGTAAACGCAGGCGGTTTTCCATGGCAACCGCGCGTTCGTCCATATCCGAAGCTATTACACCTTCCTCATTTGCACCATTTCCTGCCGCTAGTAGGCGGCCCGAATTGTCAATGATTGATACATTTGAAGGGCTCATGCCTTGAATAGCCGAGGATACGAGATGCTGAATGGCGCTAATTTCGCCATTCGATAACGTCCCTCGCACCCCAAGGGTGATGGAGGCTGTCGGGTCTGCTCGCTCGCGTCGAAATAACTCGCGTTTGGGAAGTACCAGGTGGACACGCGCTGTTTGCACACGGGCCAGGGATGTGATTGTGCGGGCAAGTTCTCCTTCAGTTGCACGGACGAGGTTTACGTCCTGCACAAAAGAAGTGGCCCCAAGGGTGCTTTGATTGTCACATATTTCATATCCGACTTGACCGCCATTGGGCAATCCATCGGAAGCTAAGTTCATACGAATGGATGTGATTTGATCGCGTGGAACAAGAATTGTATCGCCTTCACCACGGATTTCATGGGGGGTGCCTGACGCTTGCAGGGATTTAACGATGGCTGAAGAATCTTCAAAAGACAGGCCCGTATAAAGGGGAGCGAGTTGAGGAGCGGTAGCGCGGAAAATAAGGAACCCGAAAAATCCGAGTAGCAAAACGGCAACAACAACCATTGCTGCGATGCGGGCTAATCCTAATCTTTGTAAAACTGCGTTCATACTTGTTTCCACACTCAGCCGGTTGATATTTTTACCTGCCCTAAAACAAATCAAAATGTCTCAGGTGGGCAAAATTTACCTAGTGTATGGTAAACATAGTCTTAACATTTATGGCAGATTGCGTTTTTATCGGCAAATATTACCCAGCTCGGTGATGATGCCCGGTGCTACGGTTTTGCAAAATGCCACTTTTCCCGAAAAATAAGGAGACAATATATACCCCCCCTAGGGAAAGAATGACCGCTGGTCCCGCCGGGGCCGTGCTGTGATAGGAGGCAAGTAAACCGACAATGGAGGAAAGGGCGGCAAAGCTGACGGCAAGTACACTCATTTTGAAAATACTGGTGACCCAGAATCGGGCGGCGGTTGCCGGCAAGATCATTAATCCAACGGAAAGAAGTGAGCCAAGGGCGGGGAACCCACCCACCAGATTTAAGACCACAAGAGTTAAAAATATAAAGTGAACCAGAGGGCTGAGTGAGGATATGGAACGGAAAAATAGCGGGTCAAGACATTCCGCCACGAGGCCCCGCCAAAGCACGGCCAAGGAAGTTATGGTCAATGTTGCCACTATAATGATGAGAATGAGCGTGTCGTTGGTCAGGTCTTCAACAGAGCCAAACAATATGTGAAGAAGTTCGTCATCGGCGCCACGCATGGATATGATTAGCACCCCAAGGGCAATGGAGATCAGATAAAATGCAGCCAATGAGGCATCTTCTTTTTGTGTGGTCAGGCGTGAAACAGCCCCGGCAGCCAGCGCCACAAGTATGCCCGCGATCAATCCGCCAATAGTCATGGGGATAATTTGCAGTCCGAACAAAAAGAAACCGACGGCGGCGCCGGGCAAAATGGCGTGGGACATGGCATCCCCGGTTAGGCTCATGCGACGTAACATTAAAAACACCCCCACTGGGGCCGCGCTGAATGACAGCAATACGGCGCTTAACAGGGCGCGTTGCATGAATGGAACTTCGGCAAAGGGGGCAATGAAAAATGAATAAATCTCGTTCATGATACTTGCCCTTTTTGAATATCCGTTTCGCACCAGGGGGCATTTTCATCCCAGTTTTCATCGAAGTTTTGCGCTAGAGAAAGATTTTTGGGCGTGAGAACTTCTTTTGTTTTCCCCCATGCTATGGCATCGCGGGCCAGCAACAGGGTTTCTGGGAAGTGAGCTTTTATCAATTGAATATCATGGGCTACAATGATGATTGTACGACCCTGCTTGTGCCAATTTGCAATAAGAGAAAGAAGATCGGACACGGTTTTTGTATCAATGGCACTAAAGGGTTCATCAAGCAAAATAAGATTGGCATCCTGAACAATAACACGGGCAAACAGAGCTCTTTGGAGTTGTCCACCTGATAGGGTGCTGATGTTGCGCTTTTCAAAACCCTCAAGGCCGACAGCTTGTATTGCTTGATACAAGGTTTGCATGTCCTCCTTGGTAAACCTGCCCAACAGGCCGCGTTTTGACCATAGGCCTAATGCTACTAGTTCAAGAACTGACGCTGGGAATGATTGGTCGACTTGCGCGCGTTGGGGGAGATATGCCAGCGTTTGATCGCTATCAATTTCAAAACTCCCGGACATGGGTTTGTTAATGCCCATAATTCCCCTGAGTAACGTAGATTTTCCACTTCCATTTGCGCCCACAATGGCTGTGAGGGAGCCTTTCTTTATTTTACCAGAAAGGTGATGCACAGCCGGATGGGATTGGTAGCCAAGGGTGAGATTGTTGAACGTCAGGGCATTTTGTTCGTTCATAATAATTCCAGTTAGTTAAGCATTTCTCCCAGCGGCCTTTGATAGCTCAAAGCGCCATAGATTGGAACATATATATTGGCCGAAATTGGCTGTTGGGAAAATAAAGTTTTGTCGAAACACCTGTTGACATAGTACCTTTTGGTGTTATGTATAAATGATACCAAATGGTGTTATTTAATTTTACAACAATCTGGAGTATATGAAATATGATTTCAGGGAATAGAGCATGATTGGGACGGAGCAAGGGGCGTTTCGCGCCTTGTCGGACCCGACACGGCGTCAAATTCTAGTGCATTTAAGTCACTCAGAAATGACCATTGCAGAGGTTTCCGCGCGGTTTGAAATAACCCGTGGGGCGATAAAGAAGCATCTGACAATTTTAGAGGAGGGGCAGTTGATTTCTGTGCGTTCTTTTGGGCGTGAGCGTATCAATCGGCTCGAGCCTCTGGGTATGAAGCAGGCCAATGACTGGCTGAACTATTTTAGTCGTTTCTGGGATGACAAGTTGAACAATTTGAAAAGTGCGGTTGAAACCCACGAAAAGACAAGAAAACATAAGGAAATTAATGATGACTGATACAACAATTACCAAGTCGGTATTTTTCGCCGCATCGCGTCAAACTATTTGGGAATTTTTGACTAAAAAAGAGACACTGGCCCTTTGGTTCTTTGATGCCGAAGCGGATTTGGTCGAGGGTGAAGAATATGCTCTTATTAAAGCTCAGGATGATGGGTCTATTTCTAAAATGTGCTGGGGAAAAGTATTGGAAATGGATGGGCCAGCGCGACTGGTTTACAGTTTTAGTATTAAGCCATTTCCGGAGGATAAAACCACTGTTGTGTGGGAACTGGAAGCTGTTCATGGGGGCACAAAACTTTCTATGACCCATGAGAGAATAGGTGCGGCGGGTGAGGCGGCATTGGGGTTGTTTATGTCTCTGGATGAGGGATGGGACGAGCATTTTGCGAGATTACGCAAAGCCGCCGCATAAAGCCTCTAGTGATCAAGAGCGATATTTGGGCGGGCTTTGGCCCGCCTTTTTTATGTCCTGGATTTCCCGATGGGGCCTATGGTTAAGCCCGTTCGATCAGCCCAGAATAACACCCTTGTTTGGCATTGTGTGTGTGAATGTAAGCAACCTGCCGGTTTGTAAATAGTTGCTTGATCATGCGCGTTAGTTCTTTTTCGCCGTTGGCTATTTCGGCTTGAACTAACATGCCACCTTGGTCAAACCCACGAAGGGACTGGGGACGAATGCTCAGGACTTGAGGGATTTTGTTAGTCTCTTGGTATGTCTTTTTTGCCCCTTCAAGAACAAATATAGCATGGCTGGCCTGATAGGGTGTTGAGGCGGGTTGATGTTGATAATTTAGAAGTAACAAGGTTTCCCCGATTTCAGCATCACGCATTTCAATGCGATCTGGAAAGCCGGGACAGGTGTCGACTGTATAGCGAATAATATTCTGTTCATCTAATTCTTGCTCGGATAGGCCAAACAAATGTTGAAAGGGTTTGGCGGATAGGCCGGAAATGAGGAAGTCCATATTTTGATGCCTTTGTTGATTGTTACTTGTTTTACTTGTTACGTGAAATCAAATGCTGGAGGCGACCCGGTTTTGACATTTAAGGCGTACACTTGACTCTCATTAATTTCTATGTTTGTTAATTAACGTAAACAGGAATTATAAGAAAATGTCATATTTACCTGACACATTTGCCGCGCTTGGGAATACGACGCGGTTTGCCATTGTTGAGCGACTGCTCAATGAGGGCGAATTGCCCGCGGGAGAATTCCTTGATATTGGCGATGTGTCTCCTCCAGCGATTTCGCGGCATTTTAAAGTGTTGCGTGAAGCGGGAATTGTCGTGCAACGGGTGGATAAACAACGCCGCATGTATTCGGTACGCCCTGAGGTGGTTCGTGGGATTAATGTCTGGGCCATGTCTTACCGTCAGTTTTGGCAGGGCAGTTTGGATCGATTAGCATTGGCGTTGGAAAAGGAACGGGGAAAAATATGAGTTTGCCTGATGCAACCTTGGTCATGGAACGCAATTTTGCGGCGGCACCTGAGCGAGTATTTGAGTTTATCACCGGCACTGCCAATCTGCTTGAATGGTGGGGCCCTGAGGGGACGCGCATTGAAGATCATAATCTTGATTTTACTAAAACCGGACCGTGGTGGGCGCATATGATTGGGCCACAGGGGCATGGTGCACGGGTTGAGGGGGAGGTGGTCGGCATAAATCCACCCCATTGGGTGGAGTTAACGTTAAGCTTTGCCGATCAGGGAGAGGGAGGTGGCGAAGAATCTCTTATCCGGTTTGAGGTGAAATCAGACGGACAAGGGGGGACAGATTTTTCATTGACCCAGTCGGGTCTTCGAGCAGAACATATTGAAGATATGCGTAACAAGGGTTGGAATGCAGCGTTTGATCGGTTGCGCAAACTTGTTGAGGCGACTTGAACTATTTTACTTGAATTATTTTTACAATGGAAAACAGGAGAAAATTCCATGGCTAACTTTATTATCATTTATCACGGTTCTGGAAATATGCAGAATATGACCAAGGAAGAGGGCATGGCCCATCGCGGAAAATGGATGGAATGGGTCGGGGGCCTAGGGAAGGCCGTGGTGAACCCAGGGCAGCCCTTAAAAGGCAATCAGATGTTGAGCACTAACGGTACTTCGGAGGTGGAGGGCGATAGCCGTATTTCTGGTTATGCTGTGGTTGAGGCTGCGGATATGGATGCGGCCATGGAAATGGCCAAGGGTGATCCATTTATGAATATGGGTGGTTCAATTCAAGTGGCTGAAATGGTGACGATGGGCGGCTAGGGTCTAAAGTAATATTGTTCCCTTGTGGGGACGAATGTTATCAATGAAAAAGCCTGCCAGCGTGGTGGGCTTTTTTTATGCAATCGGGTAGGGGCGCTGTTCCTCGATGGTTTCCATGGCGAAATTGGAGGTAACAGCGTCCAGCTCTACTCCTTCAATCAAACGACGATAGACGGCATCATAGCTTTTCATGTCCTCAGTCACCACCTTGAGCAGGTAATCGTAATCGCCCCCGATGCGATAAAAATCGATAACCTCAGGAATATTTGACACATGATTGGCAAACTTAGTGAGCCAAGCCCCGGAATGGTTGCGCGTTTTGACCATGACAAAAACCACCAATCCTAGTCCAAGCTTTTCACGGTCAAGCCGCACGGTTTGGCCCAAAATAATTCCCTGCTTTTTAAGGTTTTGCAATCGGTTCCAACAGGCATTGGGGGACAGATTGACGTGTTCTGACAATTCGCGTTGGGACATGGAGCCATTGCGCTGTAGAAAGCGCAATATTTTGCGATTAAATTCATCGATAATTTGTATGCTCATTCGATTAGTTTCACTGCAATTTGGAAATTCTAGGTGCAATATTGGAGATAATTGGGCATAAATCAATCTATCTTATCGGTTAAAGAAGCTGTAATCGATCAGGAGTGTTGAAAATGCCATTTGAGATGTTCAAAAAATCCATAGCAGCCGGGGATGTGATTGCGAATTTGCGCGCCGGTCTTATTGGGGAGGGCGTGCAGATTGAGACGCCATTTGGCAAGCAAAAATTGACTTATGCGGACTACACCGCATCGGGGCGGGCATTGAGGCAGGTTGAAGAATTCGTTACTGAACATGTGCTACCCTATTATGCCAACAGCCATACCAGTTCTTCCTTTTGCGGGGCCTATACCACGGGTTTGCGCGAGGATGCGCGTAACATAATTAACGCGCAAACAAATGCGGGGGATGATTGTTCGGTAATATTTACCGGGGCGGGGGCGACCTCGGCCATCAACCGGTTGGTGGCGCTATGTGGTGTGCATTCCTTTGGCAAAAAAGCGACAGTTTTTATCGGCCCCTATGAGCACCACTCAAATATTTTGCCCTGGCGGGAAAGCGGAGCCGAGATTGTAGAAATTGGGGAGAGCGCTGATGGTGGCCCTGATCTGGTGGAGTTGGCCCAAGAACTAAGGCTACGAAAAGGCCAGGATTTATTGGTTGGCGCGTTCTCGGCGGCGTCCAATGTATCGGGGATAGTTACTGATGTGGATGCGGTGACAAAGTTGCTTAAGGCCCATGGCGCATTAGCGTGTTGGGATTATGCGGGGGGCGGCCCCTATCTGAACATGGATATGAATCCGGGGGCGGGGCTGGAATTGGACGCCATCGTTATATCCCCCCACAAGTTTTTGGGCGGGCCGGGTGCGTCAGGACTATTGATTGTGCGCAATAATACTATTCGCGCGAAAAAACCCACGTGGCCGGGTGGGGGCAGTGTGTCCTATGTATCTTCATGGGGACACAGTTATTTGGCCAGTGTTGAGGAGCGTGAAGAGGCTGGAACACCAAATATTGTGGGCGATATTCGCGCGGCGTTGGTTTTTTTGGTCAAGGAAGCGGTCGGGCAGAAGTATATTGAAAAGCGCGAAAAAGAGACAGAGGATTTGGCGCTTTCGGTGTGGCAGAAAAACCCAAACCTGCAATTGCTGGGGGTGGACAAACAGAACCGGTTGCCGATTTTCTCGTTTATTGTTCACAATCCTGATGGGGGCTATATCCACCATCAATTATTTACACGCATGCTTTCAGATGTCACGGGCGTTCAGGGTCGGGGGGGATGCGTTTGTGCAGGCCCCTATGGGCACCGCCTATTGAATGTTGGGCGTGAACAATCAGAGCATATTCGTGATGCAGTTCTGGCCGGGCATGAAATTGAAAAACCGGGTTGGGTTCGACTAAATTTCAGCTATCTCATGGATGATGAAACGGTGCGCCATGTTATTGAGAGTGTTGATCGATTGGCCCGCGACGCCAGCAAATATACAGCCTATTATTCAGGGGGTGATGCGGACGCCAATTTCACCTTTCAAAATGATCAATTTCAGCAAGGCGCCACGGTGTTTGATAGTTAGGTTCTGAGCTTTTAACATTGGGATATGCAGGGTCTTGACCCTAGCGCTCTTCCAGTGCCAGCCGAATGCCCAAACCAATGAAAATGGCCCCGAGGCTTCTGTCCATCCACAGGCCGATTTTGGGATTGTTGCGCAATTTATTTGTTAGTTTCCCACCGGCCAGAACCAATGGTGGCTCGATGAAGGCGGCGACAAGGATAATCAGACTGCCATGTAAAAACAATTGCGCCCAGATCGGCCCGGCCCCCTCAACAACAAATTGAGGCAGGAAGGCGAGGAAAAAAATTGCCACTTTGGGGTTGAGTAAACCGACAATCGCCCCTTGCTTATAGATAGGGAAGAACTTGGGTGAGGTTTTTACTTTATCTGAAACAAAGCTGCCGCCACTGGAACGAAGGGCAGATATACCAAGCCAAATCAGATAGCCAGCTCCGACCCATTTAACGACAGAAAAAGCGAATGCAGATGTGGCTAAAATGGCGGATAGCCCGGCGGCGGCCATCAACACATGGCCAAAAGCGCCTGTCCAAATGCCTAACATCGCCGCAAAGCCCGATTTTTTGCCCCCACGAACGGTTTGACCCAATATGAACGCGATATCGGGGCCGGGGGACAGGTTGAGCAACACGGCGGCGGTCAGGAACGTTGTCCAGTGGAGAAGCGAATAGGTAAACATGGGCGCAAAGCTAGCAGAGGAAATTCTGGTTGGCTAGGGGAGGTTAATTAACGCAAGCGGAACCTGTTGCGCAGGCCAAGACCGAGCAAAAACAGCAGGATAAAGCCAAAAATTGTCTGGGTGGCGCTGAGCAGGTTTAGCGCCCAGTTCAATTCCTCACCGGCGAAATAACGGCGCTGGAAGCCAAAGAATGAGAATATGTTGGCAAAGCTCCAGCCCAACGAGTGGAACGCGGCACCTAGGGCGAGGGGTAACTCGCTTTGAATGTTTTCTGCTTTGATAGTCGCAAGTCGGGCGCACGCTCCCGCCAACCAAACGATCGTCAGCCAGCCAATAGGTCGCCAGATGGAATTACCATAATCAGAAATCGCTTCATAGGCGCTGAATAACAGGCGATAGGGCCAGCTTTGGGTTTGCGCTTTGCAACGCATCTCCATGCGATGGAAATATTGTTCCTCGTCGATTTGTAAGGACTTGCTCATGAATAGACGTAGGCGGTTATAGGCACGCTTCTGCTCGGCGGCTGGCATGACTTCTACGGGCTTATCTTGCCCGTCAATTTCAACAGTGCCGCTGATTGGTGGCCAATTGCGTGTAAAATCATCCGGCAGGCTAAAAATCGTGTCGTCAAAAAATTTGGTATTATAGAAATTTGGCACTTTGGTTAAAAAGCGCACTCCGCTAAACAAAGTGGTTGCATTAAATTTTGCTGAATTGAAGAAAATGTCGTTGTTGAAGGTTGACAAGACAAAACTAACATCCTCATTGAACTTGCAAGATAGAAAAAATGCGTTTTCGTCAAAAGAGACGGAGTAAAATTCTGTAAAGTCATTGAAACTTGCAGAAGAGAAACTCGCCCTACTTTTGAAGGAGCAGTGTGAAAAATTTGCTTCAAGGATAAATTTAGTCGCAATGACACTGGTACTTGCGCGAAAAGTTGTACTGTGGAAATTTGCACGACCTTTGAAAGTTATGAAATTGAAATCAACGAATGTTCTGAAGTTTGAGGCACTGAAATTGGCACCGGAATGGAAGATTGAGAAATCGAAAACGCAATTATTTTCAAAAATCATATTTGAAAAATCAATAAATTTAGAAAAATTTAATCCTGAAAAATCAAAATTTTCAGTTTGCGTCGGTAGTTTCAGATTTCCAACCCTCACAGTGATCGTTCGTTGAATAAATAGATTCTGAATTTCCGTAAGCTCTTTTTCCGTAAGAGGTGCGAGTTCCTCAGAATTGAGCTTGGCCAGTTTGGCCCGCTCCAACCGTTCCACGTCGCTCAAGTTGCCACAAAACCAACCATTCCAAGCACGTCGATTTTTTATTGCCAGCTCTCTGTCAAAATTCGCCGAATGCGCACCTACCGGCTGTTCTCCAAAAATTGTCGCCAGTACGTACCAAGGGTTTTTGTTTGGGTCGCCCAGTTTTTTGTCGGGTTCTTCGCTCAATTTGTTGCCCCTTTTACCGATCAAAACTCAATCCATGGTGCGACACCTATGTTTTGTGGTCAACGTATAAAGCTATTACGCCATTTCCCAACGTCCCCACTTTGCCCCACAAAACGCGAAAAAACTTCCCCGGATCAGATCCGAGGAAGCAATAGTGTGCATGGGATAATATTTTTATTGGAGGTCAGGCGTTGGCTAAATCAGCCTTCGCGGTAATGCTGAATCCAGGTGGTGCGCAAACCGGCCAGGCCGTGCTTGTCGATGGCCGCCTGCCAGTTGAGGAACTCGTCCACGCTAAGGGTATAGCGTGTGCAGGCTTCCTCAAGGGAGAGAAGCCCACCGCGCACAGCGGCTACGACTTCTGCCTTGCGGCGGATCACCCAGCGACGGGTTGTTGTAGGGGGAAGATCGGCGATGGTTAAAGGGGAGCCATCAGGGCCGATTACATATTTTACTCTTGGACGCATTGCTACGGTCATACTACTCACAAACTCAAATTGACCTTCGATGAATTCAAGTTAGCGTGATTGAGTAAATAATTGCCTAAGCGCGTGTTTAGCCTTGGTTAAGAGTTGGGAAAAATGCAAGGAAACCGGGGGTTTTTACGTGTTTTTTGCCCGATTTTGTCCTCATTTATAGTAAACATAAAGTTTACGAATTATCTATCATGCGGACATGGAAAGTTAGTCGCGCGCATTTAGTGCGCTGAGCTAACTTTTTAGTTTTTGATGAGGGGCGCTGTTTTTAAGCGTTGGCGTTGACGGATGTCACAGTTGATAGCCGCACGCGTGCGCCATCGACAAGCAAAACGGGATCACTTCCAGACAGATCAACGCCGCTTACCTGTCCGGTAATCTGAGTTGAGGCGCCAACATAGGCACCATTTGAATCACGGGCATCAATGGTGATGGAATAATTGCCGTCGGCCAATTGGCGCCCTTCTGCATCTTTTCCGCTCCAAATATATTCACCTTTGCCTCCGGCGAGGGAGGTAGTTTCGGTGAAAACCGAATTGCCTTGCGCATCGGTGATGGTGATTGTGGTGTTGGATGCGGTGCGGGGAAGCTCATAGCCCCATTTGGCGGAACCATCGCTTAATTGCGCACTGGCTCCGGATGCGGAAATATGTTTGCCGATAAAGGTTACCGCTTCGGTGTTGGCACCGTTTTGGGCTGACGTTGAAAGGGCCTTGAGGTACTCATTGGTTTTAAGTTGTTGTTCTACCCCGGTAAATTGGACCATTTGTTGGGTAAACTGATTGGTGTCCAGGGGATCAAGGGGGTTTTGGTTTTTCAATTGCGTGGTGAGCAAAGTCAAAAAGGTGTCAAAATTCTCGGCAATACTTTTGCGCGAATTTGAAAGGGCGGCGCCGTCGTTGATACTGTTGATTGCTTCAATTGCCATAATGTTCTCCTATACCCAAAGGGATACCCCGCCCGGGGAAACACTGCCTTGATAGGCGGCAATGCTTGAATCGGGGGGGAGATGAATTTGATTTTGCTCATCCTCAGAATTGCTTTTATCCGAGGCATTATTGTCGTCATTGGAAGCGAAATGGTCGCCAGCGAACGGGTTTTGCTTGAGACCAAATTCCAGATTAGTTTTGCTTGAATCAAGACCTGCCTGCGCCAGCGCACGCTCTAGGGACTGTGCGTCACGTTGCAGCATAGCAAGGGTTTCTGGACGCTCAACAAGAAGGCGCGCGTTTACGTTGCCGGCATCATCCATATGCAAGCGCACATCAATGCGACCCAATTCAGCCGGATCAAGGCGGATTTGGAACTGGTTGTTTCCAGCGCTGAGGTGGCGGGTGATTTCCATGGCGACGTTGGGGACATTAACCTGCGGACTTTGATAGGCCGCCTGTACGGGCTTAAACAGGGCGGCATGCGCGGCCTGTGTGCTGGATTGGCCCAAATTTTGTGCGACGAGCAAAGGGTCTGTGCTGGTTAGCACTTCACGGGTTTGCACGATGGGCAGCTGTGAAAGGGCTGCTGCAACATTTGATGTGTTCTGTCCCAAATTCATGGCTTGGGCATGGGTTAGTGCCTGTGCTTGGGTTTGTGCCTGTGTATTGGCCTGTGCCATTTGAATACTGGCATTTTGTTTTATATCGCCTTCAACGGCGAGCTGACGCTGCAACTGACTGGCCAAATTATCCGTTGATCGGGTGGCGATTTGTTCCGCACCTAGTTGAGCGTTCTGGGCAAGTAATTGTTGTGTCGCGTCTTTTGATACAAGAGAATTGCTTGCAACAGCTTTGGCGGATGTATCTTGTGCCAATAAAATTTGCTCGAGGGCGAGGGCTTTGCCCGGTTGTTCACTCAAACTTGTCGCGACAAAAGGAAGAGCAGGGCCATCTGGTTTGCCTGCCGTATTATTGTTTTGTGCAATAAGGGCCAGAAGTGCTTCGTCATTTGCGCTTGATCCGGTGTTGGCGAGGGCTATCTGGCTTGATGCAGACTGAGAACCGGGTGTTGCTAAAGCCGTTTCGCCCAGCTTGCTCATGCCGTTCAGCAGGGCTTGATCAAGGTTTAAATCATCCAATACACCCGGGATCGCTGCGACTATGGACTGGGGGGTGATTGCTGTTGTTAAGGCCTGTGAACTTAAACTGAGAGAGACATCTCCCATTTGTAAATTAACCCAGGATTCACCGGTGAACTCGGGGGAGCCAACTTGAGCTGTGTCGGAGAGTTTGGGTGCGTCGGTTGCGCCATTGACCAAGGAAACGAGCGTGGAAAACAAACCATCCTGCGCGCTATTACCATTTCTAGCATTCCCGGCACCTGATGGGGCACCAAGACCAAACTGGTTTGAGGCTGGAGATGTTGCGCATGGTTGACCCAACTTCTTGAAAATCCTTTTGACGCAAAAGTGCGCATTCCTATGTCCTTTACTATGCAAGGGGCTTGCCAAGTTGGTTGCCGGATTGAATAGTTAATTATTTCAATAAGTTAAGGGGTGTTGCCTTTATCGAATGCATGGGTTTGGGAACTGTTCAGGCAATTTGTTCTTGCTTAGTCGGCAATATATGCCGGGCAGAATATTGGGCTCCTTAATTTACGATCAAAAGCTTGCTTGTTCACAAGGCTTGTGTTGCGTATAGGGAATTGAAGGGTCATGACCCTACCTTAATTGAAATTAGTAGTTGTAAATGACACGATATTTTCCAGCCTTGTTTGTAGTCTTGTGGTCGACGGGTTTTATCGGAGCACGCCTTGGCATGCCCCATGCGGAGCCGATGTCATTTTTATCCCTTAGATATTTCATCGCCATACTCATTTTATTATTGATGGCTCTGGCATTACGTGCGCCGTGGCCGGGTTTTAAGGTGGCGCTACATTCGATGGTTGTTGGTTTTTTGTTGCATGGCCTATATTTGGGGGCGGTGTTCTGGGCCATTGATAGGGGATTGCCAGCGGGAATTTCAGCAATGGTTGTGGGATTGCAACCTTTGGCTGTGGCGGTTTTTGCGGGGTTAATTCTACGGGAAATAATTTCGCGCAATCATTGGCTGGGGCTTGGTATAGGTGTTGTTGGGCTGGTGCTGGTCATTGCCCCCAAAATTGAGTTTGGCGATAGTGGCATCAGCCCGATAAATATTGGCGTGGTCATCGGGGCGATGTTTGCTTCAACATTTGGCACGATATATCAGAAGAAGTTTGCCGCAAATGTACCTTTGCGAACCGGCACGATTTTTCAGTATATCGGGGCGCTCATTCCATCCTTTCTTTACGCGTCTCTTTTTGAAAGTTTCACCTTCAATTGGAACGGGGAATTGATTTTTGCCCTAGTTTGGTTGGTCATTGTGCTGTCGATCATTTCCATATTTCTGCTGATGGTTTTGATTCGGGAAGGAAGTGTGGCGCAGGTGGCCTCATTGTTTTATCTTGTGCCGGCATCAACCGCGATCATTGCGTACTTCTTGTTTGGCGAAACCCTGAACTGGATCCAGCTATTGGGTATGGCGTTGTGTGCATTGGGTGTGCGCATGGCGGTTGTTAAAAAGCAAAATGCCATCCCATAGGTCACAAGCGGATTGCGTTGTTTGTATCAATCCTATAAATACACCTGACATTTCTGATTGGTCTGGGCCTTAACCCCAAGCGAAAAAGAGCGAAAAAATGAATTCAGAACTAAACAGTTTGGGCTTGCCCGGCGCGCCAAAAGACACGCGGGTAGTTGTTGCCATGTCCGGTGGCGTTGATTCCAGCGTTGTTGCGGGCATTTTGGCCAAAGAGGGTTATGAGGTTATCGGCGTCACCCTGCAGCTTTATGATCATGGGGAAGCGGTGCATCGCAAGGGGGCTTGTTGTTCTGGGCAGGACATTCATGATGCCAAACGCGTGGCGGCCATGCTCGATATTCCCCATTATGTGCTCAATTATGAGGAACGGTTCAAGAAGGCCGTGATTGATCCGTTTGCCAAGGCCTATATTGAGGGGGAAACCCCGGTGCCATGTATCACCTGCAACCAGACAGTGAAGTTTGCCGATCTGATGAAGGTGGCCAAAGATCTGGATGCGGCGGCATTGGCCACGGGGCATTACATTCAATCCAAAATGGTCGATGGCACACGCCAGTTGATGCGCCCAGTTGATGCGGCGCGGGATCAGTCCTATTTTTTGTTCGCCACAACACCCGAGCAGCTTGATTATTTGCGCTTTCCTCTCGGGGGTATAAGCAAGGATGACACACGAGAGTTGGCGCGGGAAATGGGCCTAGAAATTGCCGAAAAGCATGACAGTCAAGATATCTGTTTTGTACCCCAGGGACGCTATGTGGATATTATAGCAAAAATTCATCCCGAAGCGTTTGAGCCGGGGGATATTGTTGATCTTGATGGCACTGTGCTTGGTCAGCACAAGGGGGTGGCCAATTATACAATTGGGCAACGCCGTGGTTTGGGCATTGCGGCGGGGGAGCCGCTTTATGTGGTGAGGCTCGACCCAGCATTGGGGCAGGTTATTGTGGGGCCACATTCAGCGCTCAAAACCTATACAGTTCGTCTTCGGGACGTGAATTGGCTCGGCGAAGGTAAGATTGAAGCGGTTGCTAAGGGGAATGGTCTGGCAATTGAAGCGCGCATTCGTTCCACCCGTGCCCCCCAAGAGGCGGTACTTCTTGTGCAGGATGGTGAGATTTTTGTCACGCTGATTGCAGGGGAACACGGTATTTCGCCGGGACAGGCCTGTGTGTTTTATGCGGATGATAGCAATGAAACGCAGGTTCTGGGCGGTGGATTTATTGCCGAGGCGGTGCCAGCGATTTTGGTGGCTTAGGGTTTTTTGATGCACTGGTTTTTCCACTTGCGTCTACACATGCGCGTTTTTGAACGAAAAGCATTTTAAGCCCCTCCACCTCGACCCTCTCCACAATGGGGGAGGGGGATGAAGAGCTTGTCCTTCGACAGGCTCAAGATGAGGCTTTGCATCATTCACATGATGCGCAGAATTGTCCGAATAAATCGGGTGGTGACGAAAGAGGTGGCGCTCCCACAAAAAAATCGTAATTTGCACCCAAGGATTTACCGCCCCCACACGTCTAACACTCATATGAAGGCAAAAAGTGACTGAAGAACCAATGCCAGAAGCGGTACACGCTGAGACGAAAACTAATTTTGTTTCGCCCGAGGGTGAGCAAATGAGAACCCTTGCCCACAAGGCGGCAAAGGGTGATCGCGTCGCGTTTGGCGAGCTGATTGGTGCGCAATATGATTTTATCTTTGCCATTGCTTTTAAGTGGAGTGGAAACCGCGAGGATGCGGAGGATATTGCGCAGGACGTGTGTGTGAAATTGGCCCGTATCCTGACGTCCTATGATGGGCGGGCGGCATTTTCCACCTGGCTTTATCGCGTTGTGATCAATGCGGTGCACGACATGCAGCGGTTTCGGATGCGCCAAAATCGCAATGCGCGCGAGTTGAAGGAAACGGCAATGGCTCAAATGGAACCAACGCAGGAACAAAGCGCATTGACCGGCGAATTGTGGGCGGCGGTGCGCGCATTACCCGATCAACAACGTGATGCGATGCTGTTGGTATATGGGGAAGAAAAAAACCATGCCGAAGCGGCGCAAATTATGGGTTGTAAAGAGGCAACAGTCTCTTGGCACATCCATGCGGCCAAAAAAACATTGAAGAAACTATTATGAGTGATCAGATGGATAAGTCCCTTGACGAGAAATTGTTAAAATCGCTTAAAAGCGTTGAAACGCCAGCGCCTAGCCAGTTTGCTAAGCAGAAAGCTTTGGGGTTGGCGATGGAAGAATTTGATGCGGTTTTTGATGAAAATTTAGAAAAGAATGAAAAAACTTCAAATTCGACCCAAGGATTTGCTGAGTTGGAACGTCCTATGTCCATTACCAACTGGATTAAAGGATTTATCCCCATGAACGCTCGTTTCCCAATTGTTGCCACCATGAGTGGCCTGTTACTTTTACCCCTTG
>JAJRRG010000002.1 GCA_024279675.1 Alphaproteobacteria bacterium | reverse complement strand
ATTGTTGCATCCATGTTGGATGGCACATTGAACACGCCAACTTCGGGGCCATGGTTTTGTGCTTCAGCACTAATGGCAAACTCGATGAAGGCTTTAGCTTCATCTGGGTTTTGTGCGCCCGCAATAACGGATGCGCCACCAACTTCATAACCTGTGCCCTCACATGGGGTCACGATTGCCAAGGGAAAACCTGCACGCGCAAGTTTAACCATGTCATGCTCAAAACCGATGGAAATAGTTGTTTCACCGCGGCCTGCAGCTTTGGAAGGTGCAGAGCCAGATTTTGTGTACTGGTTGATGTTCTCGCCGATGGCCTTAAGCAAGGAGAAGCCGGCAGTTTCACCATAAACTTGCACGATTGTTGCAAGTTCAGTGTAGGCAGTGCCAGAGCTGTTGGGGTTGGCCACTTGAATTTCGCCACGATATTGCGGTTGTGCCAAATCGGACCAACATGCTGGAGCATCAAGCCCCTTTTCAGCCAGCAGTTCAGTGTTGTAGGCAACGCCGAGCACACCAAGGTGAATACCAACGGTTTTTCCGCCGGAGATGTTGGACAGGTTTTGCGCCCAATCCTGTAGATTGGAAATATCCACACCAGATTCCTGGGTCAGACCTTCTTGTGCAGCAACCAAGTGCGGATCGCCCGTACCACCCCACCAGACGTCAATCTTTGGGTTGGATGCTTCAGCGCGGACCTGAGCCAATGTTGCGCCGGTGGACTTACGCACCATGGCCACATCAATGCCGGTTTTCGCTTCGAAATTGGCAACCATCAGGTCACACCAGTCTTGCTCGTTAGAACAGACCATATTGAGTTCGGCTGAAAGCGCGGGGGCCGCAACCATGAGACCCATGACGGCAACGCCGATTTTCAAACTAGTTTTCATATGTATTTCCTCCCAGAAATCATGAATGTTAATCTTATATTTTGTGGCAAAATCAGCTTTTAAACAAATATTAGTCCAGCCTGACATTTGCACAAGATGCAGACTAGCTATCTTTGACCGGTTTAGACAAGGCAAATTGTCATAAAACCGTCATACAACAGAATTGTTACCGGTTTTGCCACATTTGAAGTGGTTATAGTTATTTCAAAATCATGCGTAAAATCCCGTGTTGAAAGATTTATCCTCTAGAAAAGGCACGCGTTCTATTTTGGCATCAATGATTTTCGTTTGGGAGAATATTGAGTGACAAAATTGAGTTGTGTCAAAAATGGGGAAAAACTGGTTTTTGAAACAGGGGACATCATTTTCAAAGAAGGGGAAGAAGGTGATGTTGCCTATATAATTGAACAGGGTTCAGTTCAATTGACAAAAAAGCTTAAGACAAAAGTATCCGTAGTAGAAATTCTCCGCGACGGTGCCTTTGCATTGCCGCCACTGATCGACAATTTTCCACGCCAATATACAGCGACTGCACGCCAACATACGATTCTGAGTGTTATAACACGAGAATGTTTTGAAAAACGCTTTAACAGTTGTGACCCGGCCATTCAGGCTGTTGTGCACTACCTGACACGCAGTTTACGTCAGGCGACCGAACGTTTGATGAATGGTGGTGTAATAGAACATAAGCGCGGTGATATGCGATAAAACAACAAGAGTATGAGAGGGTCGGGAAACGAAAATATCAAGTTCCGTCCCCGAAGTTCATGGGAATTAACCCCTGGCCCTTATGAGCTTTCCAATTGTTCCAGCATTTCAAGTACTTGCTTTGATGCCAACTCAACCTTGGAAATTTCCTCAAGCGCCGCTGGTAAATTGCGATTGTTATAGTGGCGCACTGCCATAATTCCATGGTCATGCACAATCTGATGGGGCCCCTGTAGTTCCACAAATATCGGATTGTTCACCAACTTGGGATCGGTGACTTTGTTATACCATTTCCCCAGGCGGCAATTGTGATGATCTGCCAGTTCATTTGGATTTAGCCCCTCACGCCCCACCATCATATTGGCAAGACGTTTAACCCATAATACGTGATCCGACTGGGCCAATTTTATGATTTTATCAGGGAGTTCCAATTCCGCCAATTTTGCAATTTGACTAGAAATCAAAACTTCTACATTGCCCATATTGCTGACAATCTGCTCTACGCCCTCAACATTTTTGCTTGAAATATCTGCAATGTGGGTGATGCCTTGCGCCACGTCCTGAGAAGCTTTTCTTTGCTCGCTCAGCGCATCTGAAATTTGTGCTGTATTTGCGGACACTTCATCAATGGCGGTTTGAATTTCCCCCATTCTCTCATCAACTTCCGTGATGGCCTCGCTGCCAGTTTTAACCGCATTTTTACTGGCCTGCATGGCTTCAAAAATTTGTTTGGTTTCCTCTTGCAATTGCTCAACTACGGCATGGACTTCCATGGTTGCAGCGCGCGTTTGGTTAGAAAGCGATTTCACTTCTTCCGCCACCACGGCAAAACCTTTACCCGCTTCCCCCGCACGTGCGGCTTCAATTGCCGCGTTGATTGCCAAAAGAGAGGTATGGTCTGCAACTTTTTTAATATTGCCGGAGATATTTGCAATTCGCTCTGAAAGTTCTGTCAAAATATCAACTTTGCTGACGCTTTGATCAACAGAAGTGGCAATCTGTTGCATGCCCTCAATTGCCAGTTTCGTGGCTTGCGCCCCTTGGGAAGTGACTTTGGATACCTGCTGGGTTTTTTCCGCAATATTTTGCCCATAATTGCCAATTTCCTGCACCGTTGCGGCCATTTGTTCTGCGGCGGCGGCAATAGATTGGGCGCGTCCGTCCACATCACGGGAATTGGATAGCATATGTGCAGACTGGATGGCGGTTTGCCCCGATTGCACGGAGAGGGATACCGTGCCAGTCAAGCGCTCACTGGCGTCCTTGCGAAACTGGCTGACAAGATTTCGCAGACCTTGTGAAAGTTCATCATTTCCTGCTGGATCGGCAAAAAAATTGCCGTCGCAGATTTCCTTGATGCAACGAAGTAGGTCCTGATCTCTGGCCGCTGTGCCATCAGCAAAAGCCGGCGCACCTTCACTGTCCACTTGCTGGTCGGCGATATTTTGATCAAAATCTTTTTGTTGTGCGCTTATCATTGTGTATCCCGATGTTGTCAATGATTCTAAATTAGGAGTTATATTTACGCACAAGCCCTTATTTAATGGTTACCAAAAACTAAAACATCAAAGTTTTCGCAAAAAAAAAGACCAGCCGCGAGGCCGGTCTTGATGATTTTACAAAATATTTGAGATATTTATCCCTGACGCAACGGAGAAATTTTAATTTCAACTCGGCGGTTCAGGGCTTTGCCTGAATCCGTCGCATTGGAAGCGATTGGGCTGGTTTCGCCTTTGCCATCAATATAAAAACGACGTGCATCAATCCCAAGCGAAGAAATAACATTGGCAACTGCAATAGCGCGTTCGCGAGAAAGGTTCATGTTAAATTGGTCGGAACCATCCGAATCCGTGTGACCCAAAACATCAACAATCGTTTTGTCAAAGCGCTGTAAAACCAATGCAACCGATTGAAGTGTATCTCGGAATTGCGATTTGATAGTTGAAGACCCCACATCAAAAGTGATGTTAGAGGGCATGTTAAGAATAATATCATCCCCAACCCGGGTTACTGAAACACCTGTGCCCTGCAATTGGGCCCGTAATTCCTGTTCTTGCTGATCCATATAGGCACCGGCCGCGCCGCCAACCAGGGCGCCAACCCCAGCGCCGATAAGCGCGCCAATACGTGCATCTGTGCCTGTTGCCGCTGAGGCAACCAAACCGCCAACTGCACCAACCCCAGCACCAATACCAACGCCACCCGCTGTATTAGAAATTTGCTGTTGTCCAGTAAATGGATTGAATGATGTACAAGCCGAAAGCGTTAATGCTAATGCGGCTGCTACGAGAATATTACTTTTCATTTTGTGGTACCCCTGAGTAAACGTATAAAAAAATGCGGTGAACGCTCCACATGTT
>JAJRRG010000042.1 GCA_024279675.1 Alphaproteobacteria bacterium | reverse complement strand
TGATCGAGATTTCGAGTTCCAACGTTTGCACGGCATGGGCGAAAACCTGCATGACATTGTGATGCAGGAGAATGGTACACGTTGCCGCATTTATGCGCCGGTAGGGGCGCATCGGGATTTGCTGGCATATCTGGTGCGCCGATTGTTGGAAAACGGGGCGAACAGTTCCTTCGTCAATCAAATTGTCGACGAGAGTGTGCCAGCAATTGAAGTCGCCAACGATCCTTTTTGTGAGGTCGAAAAATTTCAAGGTGAGGCGCAAAACCCGGCCATTCAGCGACCAATTGCGATGTATGGTGATGCCCGTGACAATGCGCGAGGATGGGACGTTACAGATCAAACGGATATTGAGGCCATAGAAAAGGCGCGCGCGCCTTTTCGCAAAAAGCAGTTTGAAATTGGGCCAATCATTGCCAAAACTCCAAGCGGAGGCCAAGAAACCTCTATCACCAACCCATACAACCCATCGGATAAAGTAGGCACGGTTATCCAAGCCTCCCCCGCTGATGTGGAAATTGCCCTTACGGAAGCAATAACCTGGAATATCTCTGCAAAGAAACGCGCAGAAATTCTAAACAACTCCGCCAACTTAATCGAAAAAAACTTTGGGCTGTTTTTCGCATTGGCCGCCCGTGAAGCGGGAAAATCCTTGCCGGACGCTATTTCTGAATTGCGCGAAGCGGTCGACTTCATACGCTTCTATGCCCATGCGGCGCTATCTCTTGAGCGGCCAGCCCTTGGTGTTGTGGCCTGTATCTCCCCCTGGAATTTTCCTTTGGCAATTTTCTTGGGGCAGATTTCAGCCTCCCTCGCGGCGGGCAACGGGGTCATCGCAAAACCCGCCGAACAAACTCCCATCATTGGCGCAAAAGCAATTGAACTGTTCCATCAGGCAGGTGTTCCCTGCGATGTGCTACAATTTTTGCCCGGCGCGGGGCCAGTCGTCGGTGCCGCTCTGTCCAGCGACCCGCGCATTGATGGTATATGTTTCACTGGTTCAACGGTGACAGCCCAACATATTAATCGTTCGATGGCTAAAAACCTATCCCCCAACGCGCCGTTGATTGCAGAAACCGGTGGCCTAAACGCGATGATCGTTGATTCAACAGCCCTGCACGAACAAGCGGTGCACGATATTTTGGCCAGTGCATTTCAGAGCGCCGGACAACGTTGTTCCGCCTTGCGTATCCTTTATGTGCAAGAAGATATTGCTGAGGAGCTATGCGAGATGTTGTACGGGGCTATGGACGAGTTAGAAGCCGGTGACCCGTGGGAAATCACCACCGACGCGGGGCCGGTGATCGACCAAAATGCGACGGATTATTTTAGGACTTACATCGCTACCGCCAAAAGCGAGGGGCGTTTGCTTAAACAATTACCGGGCAATGGGGGCGAAAACTATATCCCGCCTACGGTTCTCAAGGTCAAATCTATTGCTGATATGAAGGAAGAAATTTTTGGACCTGTTTTACATCTAGCCACCTTCAAAGCCCACGAGATTGAATCGGTGGTTAAAGAAATAAACGCCACCGGATTTGGCCTGACTTTTGGTGTGCATTCGCGCATTGATGATCGCATTCAGCAGATTATTGACACGTTGAAGGTGGGGAATATTTACGTCAATCGTAACCAAATTGGCGCAGTTGTCGGCTCCCAACCCTTTGGCGGAGAGGGGCTTTCTGGCACCGGCCCTAAAGCGGGCGGGCCAAATTATTTGTCGCGCCTTACCAAACCTGAAACAATGGACGCTGATAATGCATCAGTATCCTATGCCGATTTTTCCATGGTACAATCCGCTGTTTACGCCATGCCTTCGCCCGTCAAAGCACCGTTGCAGACAATTGATTTACCCGGCCCCACAGGGGAATCCAATCAGCTTTCTGTCTATGCAAGGGGAAAAGTTCTCTGTCTGGGCCCCGGCAAAAAGCGCGCGTACCAACAGGTAAAAAAAGCCCGTGCCGCTGGCTGTACCACATTGCGTATTTGCGAAGGTGGTGACGTGAATGGAGCATTGTTGCCCTCAGATATAACCAAGCTAGCCGGTTTCGACGCGGTTGTTTTCTGGGGCAATGAGCAGGAAGCACGCTCAATTCGTATGGCATTGTCTGAACGCAAAGGGGCAATTCTCCCCCTCATCACCAGCACTAGCGATACAGCGAGATATCACATTGAACGCCATGTCTGCATCGACACCACGGCCTCTGGGGGAAATGCAGAATTACTCGCGGCAACTGACGAGGGCGCATAATTGTCAATAACCGGCACCTGATCTCGGTATTTATCGTTATCATCAGCTAGGCCAGCATGCAGATGTATTAACTTTACAATCTTTGTTTGCTGCCTGAAAAGTGTGCTTAATAAACTTTCGGCTAAGGTTTCCAGCTGGGCAACATACGAGGAAAAACTCATGCGAGTTATATCCAAAGAACAAGTCATTGAACGCCTTCCATATAAAGAGTTAATCGATGCCTTGGCAGATATGTTCGCATCTGGTGCAAGTGCACCCCTGAGACATCACCACACGATAACCAAACAAGATGGCACCGATTCAACTCTGTTATTGATGCCTTCGTGGTCTGCCTCATCAGGGTTTGGGGGCGTTAAACTGGTCAATGTAAACCCGGAAAACCGAGAAAGCGGCCTGCCGAGCATTAGTGCTTCATATTTGCTTTTTGATGAAAAAACCGGGCAGCACCTATGCTTGATGGATGCAGGCGAGATGACCGCGAGACGCACCGCCGCCGCATCAGCTCTGGCCGCAAGCTACTTGGCCCGGCCAGACTCTACCCGCCTTCTTGTTGTGGGCGCGGGGAAGGTTGGCGCACAAATTCCCCTTGCGTTTGGCGAGGTGTTTCAGTTTGATGAGGTAACGATTTGGAACCGCAACAAGAAAAACCAGACGGGACTGGTTGATGCACTTAACGCTCTTGGCGTGAATGCAGTTGGGGCTGGTTCCTTGGAATCCGCTGTAAAAACCGCAGATATAATCTCCTGTGCGACGCTTACAAACGATCCAATTATCAAAGGGGAGTGGCTTCAGCCCGGGCAACATGTCGACTTGATTGGCTCCTTTACACCCGGCATGCGCGAAGTTGATGATGAAGCCATTGGTCGCGCCAAAATCTTCGTGGACACCCACGCGGCGCTCATTGAATCGGGCGAACTAAAAATTCCATTGCAAAGCGGCGTGATTGAAGAAAGTGCCATTTGTGCTTCCCTGTACGAACTTTGTGCAAAAGAGAAAACTTGGCGTACCAATTCAGACATAACACTGTTTAAGTCCGTGGGGCATGCCATTGAGGATTTGGCCGCTGCAATGCTGATTTATCAGAGCACCTGATGGGGGCGGAGGGTGAATGAAAGTTTTAATTATTGGCGGTGGTGTAATAGGTATTACAGCCGCGTACTATCTTGCAAAATCTGGGGTATCGGTGACCTTGTTGGAGCGATGCTCTGCCGCTGGAATGGAAACCTCGGCTGGTAACGCCGGGTTTGTCAGTCCCAGCGATTCATTTGCTTGGGCCTCCCCATCGGCCCTTACGATGGCCGTAAAATCCCTGATCTTTCCAGACATGGGCATAAAATTTCGTCCCGGTCTTGATCCACATATTCTACACTGGGGTCTTAAGTTCCTTAACCAATGCCGACCCAGCAAATGGCGTCAGAATTCGGATATAAAATTTCGATTGGCTGAATATTCCTTAGCTCTGATGCGAGAATTAGAGAATGAAACGAACATTCAATTCGACACGTTGGAAAAAGGTATAATCTATGCGTGTCGCGATCAAAATGCATTGGACGATTTAGAGCATCACTTTGAGTTTTTGAGTGAACGGGGGCTAGAGTTGCAGACGCTGAATAGAAGGGAACTGCTAGATTCAAACCCGGCCCTTAAATCCAAACCTGATACCTATGCCGGGGCAGTTTATTCCCCGACTTGTAAAACCGGCGATTCACGAAAATTTTCTCAGGCTTTGGTTCAATGGTGTGAGACCACGGGAAATTGCCAATTTGAATGGAATACGCACGTTCAAAAAATCAACATGAGTAACGGGAATATTTCTTCCGTTCTGACCTCTAAGGGCGAATTCAAGGCAGATATGTATGTGCTTTGTGCAGGCGCCTACAGTGGGATATTATCCCAGCAAGTTGGCATCAAGTTGCCAATTTATCCCATAAAGGGGCGTTCGATTTCAGCCCCGATTGTAAATCCGGATATGGCTCCGAAAACCGGTTTTGATGATGTGCAAAATATGGTTGCCGTATCAACTCTGGGCAATCGGATTAGAATTGCATCCTCGGCGGTTTTTAACGGGTTTAACCTCAACCACACGCCGGAAGATTTTAAGTCCATTTTGAATTTGGCACATGAAGTATTTCCCGAAGCAGCCGATTATAGCAAGGCAGAATACTGGTCTGGATTGCGTCCGATGACCCCCTCTTCAACGCCCATAATTGGCCCTTCGGGCATTAAAAATCTGTTCTTGAATACGGGTCATGGGCATTTGGGCTGGATACTTGCATGTGCGAGCGGGAAGATCACGGCTGATAATATCATGGGCAACAAGTCAGAGTTTGAATATGGTTTTGCGACTGGAAGATAGGGACAACAGTCGGATTTTTCTCACTCACACCCTCGGAACTCACAAACCTTCAGAATTAATAAGCTCTCGGAATGAGCGAGACAGTTCCACATGCAACCCGCAATTGTTGAGCAGGGAACCTCTATCACAGAGGATAAAGCAAAGCTTCAAACAATTTACTTGAGGGAAAGGCTAAAGCTGTCGGAGCATGTATAAAGTATAAAACATGCCAATGCTGGGTTGACGTAGACAAAAAAGCCAACATAGGTTTGCAATGAACATTTATTATCAGGCGCATATAGCCTTATGCATTTGATACATTCATGAATTTTACCCAAAAAAGTAATAGCAACCAAGGATACTCTTGATGACCGATATTTTACTTTTGGCCTTTGTCTTTTTGATTGCTGGCGTGATCGCCGTACCCATTGCCTCCCGGTTGGGTCTGGGTTCTGTTCTTGGCTATTTGATCGCAGGTATTGCGATTAGCCCTCTATTGACGTTGCTACATGTGGATGTGGTTTCGATCCAGCATTTTGCTGAGTTTGGGGTGGTGATGATGTTATTCCTGGTTGGACTTGAACTACAGCCTAAAATGTTATGGGCCATGCGGGCCAAATTGCTGGGGCTTGGCGGCGGACAAGTTGCGCTAACTGCTGCGGCCGTTATGGCTGTGGCCATGGGTTTTGGAGTGACGTGGACAGTTGCATTAACGATTGGCTTGGTGATGGCTTTGTCATCAACCGCGATAGTTTTACAAACTTTAACTGAAAAAGGGCTGATTAAAAGTGATGGGGGGCAATCCAGCTTTTCTGTTCTTTTGTTTCAGGACATTGCGGTGATTGCGATGATGGCATTGGTTCCTTTGCTGGCTCTGCCTGAATTATCCGAAGCATTGTCACATGCGGCCAGTGAAAGCGGTGAGCATGATGCAGCAATGAGCCTTGTTGAGGGATTGCCCGGCTGGGGTGCCGCATTGGTAACCCTAGGTGCGGTCGCTTTTGTGATTGTCGCGGGGTCGCTCCTGACGGGCCCAATTTTTCGGTTTATCGCTGCCGCTCAATTGCGTGAATTGTTTGTGGCCACCGCACTGATGATGGTTATTGGGATCGCTTTACTTATGTCGCTTGTGGGGCTGTCCCCTGCGTTAGGTACGTTTCTGGCTGGCGTTGTTCTTGCCAATAGTGAGTACCGTCATGAACTGGAAAGCGACATTGAACCCTTTAAGGGCCTCTTGCTTGGTCTGTTTTTTATGACCGTGGGCGCAGCTATCAACTTTGGCCTCCTATTTGATAACTTGTGGACTATCGTGGGTTTAACGCTTGGGCTGATACTTTTGAAAGTGGCCGTCCTTTATCTGCTTGGGATAATATTCAAGATAAAAGGTTCAGATCGGTGGTTGTTCAGCCTTGGCCTTGCGCAGGCCGGTGAATTCGGTGTTGTCCTGCTCACATTTGCCGTCACTAATGCTGTTATTCCTGTCGATCTGTCGGATAAATTGCTGCTTGTGGTAGCGTTGTCTATGTTGTTGACACCGGCTCTGTTTATTCTGTTTGATCGCATAATTCTGCCACGTTATGCCAATCAGGAAAAACGCGAAATGGACGATATTACAGAAACAAGTGATATTATCATTGCGGGCCATGGGCGTGTCGGCGGCATCGTCAGCAGAATTTTGCGCGGCGGCGGCATCTCCCCAACGGTGATTGATTTTAGCTCAAAACAACTTGAAATGCTTAAGGCATTTGATGTGCAAGCCTATTTTGGTGATGCCACGCGCCCCGATCTTTTGCATGCTGCAGGGATCGCTAAGGCTAAATTGTTTATCATCGCAATTGATGGCAAGGACCAGATAACTGAGTTGACTAAATATGTGCATCATCATTATCCCGAATTGCATATTGTTGCGCGGGCGGTTGACCGTGGCCATGTCTATGATCTCTGGGCGGCAGGGTGCCGCGATATTGTACGTGACACTTATGATAGTTCGCTACGAATGGGACGCTCTGCCATAGAGGCGCTTGGTTATTCGCGCGATCAATCCGAGCGGATGACAGAGACATACAAAGAAATGGATCAGCGCTCCATGCTTCTTATGGCAGAACACCACGACCCTGATATCCCAATGCACAAGAACGAAGCAGTACTAGCAAAATTTAATGAGACCCGCGGCGAATGGGAAGATGAGCTGATGGTTCGCATGGAGGCGATTATGGCCGAGAAGAAAAAGGGATGAGCGAAGCCAACGCGCAAGCAAAGTTTCTAACCGGGAGCCTGCCCAAGCATATCATTTCAATGTCCTTAACAGCGGCGATGGGGTTCATCGCCTTATTTGTCGTGGATCTGGCAGATATGTTGTTCATATCGATGCTGGGGATCGATGAATTGGCGGCGGCTGTGGGTTATGCTGGCACCGTATTGTTTATGACCACCTCAATCAGTATCGGCATGGCCATTGCGGCTGGCGCTTTGGTTGCCAAGTCATTGGGAGAGAAAAAACCCGAACGGGCAACTGAATTGCTCACCCATGTGTTAATTATTGGCGGCGCATTCGCCGTGGTTTTTGCCGCTCTAATTTATATCAACCTTGAAAATTTGACAGGCCTGATCGGAGCAAAGGATCAAACCCAGGGTTTGGCAATTTCCTACCTTCAGATTCTTGTGCCAACAATGCCGATTCTGATGATCGGGATCGTCGCCTCAGCCGCATTGCGTAGCCATGGGGCGGCCCAACTGGCAATGATGGTCACCCTTATTGCAGGTGTTGTGAACGCGGTGCTCGACCCAATTTTTATATTTGTGTTGCATATGGGATTGGATGGGGCCGCATGGGCTTCGGTCATATCGCGGGTTTCCGTTGCGGTGACAGCGGTGTGGTTTATTACGCGACGATACGGGGGATTTGTCGGCTTGTCGCCAAGCTCAGTGGTACGTGATTTAGGCCCCATCGCTGCCATTGCAATTCCGGCGATGCTTGCCAATGTGGCGACACCGGTTGGCAGCGCCTATGTCATCAGGGCAATCGCTGAATTTGGTGATGCCGCAGTCGCGGGTATGGCCGTAATCGGTCGAGTTACGCCCATCGCATTTGCCCTCATATTTGCCATGTCCGGGGCCATCGGGCCAATTATCGGTCAAAATTTTGGCGCAGGGAAACACGATCGTGTCCGTTCGTCGTTTAACGCCAGCATGATCTTGATTGTGATTTATGTAATTCCGGTCGTTGTAATTCTTTATTTCTTACGTGTGCCGATTGCCGATATGTTTAACGCACAAGGGGTCGCGCGCGATTTGATTTACCTGTTTTGCGGCCCGCTATCACTGACTTGGATATTTACCGGCGTAATTTTTGTCGCCAATGCTGCCTACAATAATTTAGGTCACCCGTTCTATTCGACGTGGGTGAACTGGGGACGAAACACTTTGGGTGTTATTCCGTTTGTGTATTTAGGGGCCCAATATTGGGGAGCGGAAGGTGTGTTGATCGGTCAGATGACGGGGGGCGTTTTTGTTGCCATTGTATCGTTTATATTGGCAGAGCGGCTGATGAATAAAACGGCCAGTGAACAAATTAAGTCCCCAAAAAATCAAGAGTATTTCGAGCAACAAAGAGCATTCAAAATTATGCATCACCGCCGCTAATAGGATTATGTTTGTTTTCTGTTCAGCCAGACAAGATAAGTATGCCCAGCCGAACAGAAGATGACTATTGTCGATTAAGCCGCCGTGGCAGTCTTGGGCGCGGCACAAAGCGCTTGCAGTTTTTGTGCGCCAACAGGCTCATCCGCCAGCATTGGCACCACGGCATATCGCGTGGATAATTCGTCGCGCACCATGGCGATTTGTATCTGTTCGGAATGGGCGCGCTTTTGCAAAATTGGTTGGGTGGTCGCAGCGACCGCAAGACTTGAGTTTACAATCCAACCCCAAGGATTGATGCCGGCGCGTTTTAGGTCTTGTTGGAGATGTGCGGCCTCCAACACAGGGGTAGTTTCCGGCAATGTCACGATCACAATTTTGGTTTGCGCGGGGTCTTGCAGGCGCATCATTGGCGTTACCATCCGCGCTTTTTTGGTGTCACCCTGATGGCGCATGATGTCCTTGTGATATGAACCCGTTGCATCCAACAGCAACAATGTGTGGCCAGTTGGCGCGGTGTCCATAATCACAAAATGACGCGAGCTTTCCCGGATCACTTTTGAAAAGGCTTGGAAAACCGCGATTTCTTCAGTGCATGGCGAACGCAGGTCTTCTTCCAGCATCGCGCGCGCCTGAGCATCGAGGTCGCGCCCCTTGGTAGCTAGAATGTTAGCCTGATATTTGGCAGTTTCGACCTCGGGGTCAATACGGCTGACGGTCAGATTTTCTTGCTCACCGCTTAGGGTTTGCGTGATATGAGCCGCAGGGTCGGTGGTAGTTAGCAGAACTTGGTGCCCGCGTGCGGCCAGTTCGGTTGCAACGGCCGCAGCCATAGTGGTTTTGCCCACGCCTCCTTTTCCCATGAACATAACCAAGCCTTTGCCCGGCGCTTCAATCCCATCGATTAGCTCGCTCAAACTGGGGAAATCCGCACTGTTTAGGGGGTGCACGTTGGTGTTTTCTTTTATGTCAGGTGTGCCCGCAGCAAAGCGTTTTAGTGCATCAAGTCCCACAAGGTTTTCTGAACGTAAGGCAAAAACTTTGCGCGGCAAAGCGGCAACATCGGCCGTCATACCCGCCAAGGCTTCCTCATCTCGTTTCAGCAATGCCTCAGCCAGCGGATCGCCGCCGGTATCAGTTGGCATCATACCATTTATGGCTAATTGCTGGTTTTTGATTCCGATGTCCGCCAATTCTTTCGACGTGCGGGCAACTTCAGTTAATGCCGACTGACGTGGCCGTGCCACAAGAATCATACGGGTTGTTGCTGCATCTGATAAACGATCAACCGCGGCGGCGTATTTATCCCGTTGTTTTTCAAGGCCAGCGAGCGGGCCAAGACATGAAGCGTCCCCTTTGCCCTCCTCAAGAAAACCAGACCATGCGCCGGGTAATTTCAACATACGGATGGTATGGCCCGTTGGAGCGGTATCAAAAACCACATTGTCATAGCGGCTCAACAATTCATTGTCGGTCAGTAGGGCTGTAAACTCATCAAATGCCGCAATTTCAACTGTGCAGGCACCCGAGAGTTGCTCTTCGATGCTGCGCAACGCGTCTTCCGGCAACAGGCCGCGCATGGGGCCAACGATACGTTCGCGATATTCGGCGGCGCTTTCCTCAGGGTTTATTTCAAGCGCATCAAGGTTTTCAACATTGTTGATTGGTGTAATTTTATTGCCGATATCGGTGGCAAAAACCTGTCCAACATTGGAGGCAGGGTCAGTGCTGACCAGCAGAACTTTTTTGTTGTCTGCGGCAAGACTTAGGGCAGTGGTGCAGGCCAAAGAGGTTTTACCAACCCCGCCTTTGCCAGTGAAAAACGTAAATTTGGGAAGATTGTCAAACATGGGAATTCCAGTAGTTTTTGTAAAATTAGCAACAGCCGGAGGATTTTTCATTTTTATCGTCACCACAACATCCGCTTGAGGTTTTTTCTGTCGGTTCTGAAAACTCAACCCCAACCCATTTCGCCATTTCCGCGCGATTAGGGAAACGGCTTTGAGAACGGGTATCACCATCAACCAAAATTACAGGCAAACCCTCAACGCCTTCACTATCGAGCACAGATTTTACTTTGGCATTTTCAACAAACTTCATGGGCTCGTTAGAAATATTTATGCGCGTGACATTAATGCCAACGCTTTTCAGCCAATCAAGGTCGGCAGCAAATGTCACCAGATTTTGGTCAACATCAGCGCCGCAAATTCCGGTGGAACAGCACATTGCCGGGTCGTAAACTGTTAGACTTGTCATAGGATTCTCCAATTGAAAATTGTTAGGATATTTGTTTGATTGCAGTCGATAATTGCTGCAAAGCGGTTTTAAGTTTTGCCCGTGTGCAGGCGATGTTGAGGCGCGCAAAACCTTCGCCTTCAATGCCAAAGGCTTCTCCGCGCGTCACGGCCCAACCAGCCTTGTTTCGGAGGAAATTAGTCAGCTCTTCTGGTGAAAGCCTGAGGCCGCGAAAATCCAACCACACAAGAAAAGTGCCATCTGGCTCGATCATTTCAACACCGGATACATGCGCGAGTTGCTCGCGAACGAGCGCTACATTCTCCGCCAGATAACTCAGCACATCATCCAACCATGGCCCGCCTTTGCGATAGGCGGCAGTCATCGCAACACTGGCAAAAGCGTTGTTTTTATTAACCGTCAGGCGGCTGTTTTCCATTTGAAATGCGTGGCGTCGGGCTTCATCGGATATGACTGTAAATGCCGAACAACATGCCGCAATGTTGAAGCTTTTAGCCGGCGACAGACAGGTTATTGCATTCTGGGAATATTGGGGCCCAAGGCTGGCAAACGGCGTGTAATCATGCCCCTCAAACGTGATGTCCCCGTGAATTTCGTCCGACACCACAAGAACATTGTGGCGGGCGCAAATATCCCCCAGCGTTTTCAGTTCGGCACTTGTCCAAACTCGACCAACCGGATTGTGGGGATTACAAAGGTAGATCATTTTGGCCTTGGGGTCGGATGCTAGTTGCTCCAATCCTTCAAAATCCATTGTGTAACGACCATTTTCCAAAATGAGCGGATTTGGCAATAAAACGCGGTTATTTTCTTCAAGGATATCATAAAAATCAAAAAACACCGGTGGCTGAACAATCACCCCGTCCCCGTTGTTGGTGAATATAGAGGCGGCAATTGCCAGCGTGTTCAATATATTGGGTGAACGCAGAATATGCGCGGCGTCGACGTTCCAGTTATGGCGTATTGACAACCAAGAGGTGAGGGCAGGTATTAGATCATCCGGCACTGTTTCATAGCCAAACACGCCATGATCAAGACGCTTTTGCAAAGCGTCCAGCACGGCGGGTGGCGCTTTGAAATCCATATCAGCGACGCCAGCCGGGAACAGTTCCATACCCTCGATGCCTAGCACCATGGGGTGCACCTTAAGGGCGGGAACTTCATGGCGATTGATTTCCTGGTCCAGCGGATTAATCATCTTGCAACAGCCACTTGAAGGTAAAGGTGGCAGCAATAGCGGCGAGCAATTGCATGACAATAAACATGGACACATGGGCAGGGTTTATGCCAGCGAAAGTATCAGAGAACCCGCGCGCGATAGTGACCGCAGGGTTGGCAAACGATGTCGATGACGTAAACCAATAGGCGGCAGTGATATAAAGGCCCACCGCATACGGAATAGCTTCGGGCCGCGAGCGGACGAGCCCCAAGATTGTAGCGACCAAACCAAAGGTGGCGACAAACTCCGATATCCATTGGCTCATACCTGTGCGGTCATGGGTAGAAGGATCGACTAGCGCCAGATCAAACATCAAATGTGCAATCAATACCCCCGTAATACCGCCAATTATCTGTACCAGAACAAACAAACCAGATTCCCGTGCTGAGATTTCTTTGCGGATGTAAAATGCCAAGGTGACAGCGGGATTAAAATGCGCGCCGGAAATTGGCCCGAATACTAAAATTAAAACCACAAGTATAGCACCGGTCGGGATGGTATTTCCCAGAAGTGCAATGGCAACATTTCCGCCAGCTAGGTTCTCAGCCATGATGCCTGAGCCAACAACGGTTGCTAACAAAAACAGGGTTCCGAGCCATTCGGCAAATAATCGTCGTTGCATTTTCTCTGTTCCATGTACCAAAGATGCCGTCATTACGGTAATCGCCGAAATATGGATACCATAGAGCACGGAGGTCATCTATTGTCAAGATTTGTTATTTCGGCTATTATCGAAATGGCAATTCGCAAATATTGAAATTCAAATGATTAGGTAACCTAGAGAATGAACAATGTATTCAAAGGCCCTGACGCGCTGAAAGATTATTTGAACCCCGGCAAGCACCCAAATTTGCCGATGGTGGAGCTGCCCGCCTCACTAAATCCATTTGCAAAAGATAAGGTGCGAATATTTGCAAAGCTGATGGGCCAGTCGCCACTTGGCAATGTTAAGGCAGTTCCTGCGTTTAACATGATCCGCGAAATGTTTTTGCGGGGTGATTTGGAGGGTGTTGAACGGTTGGTTGAAAACTCATCCGGTAATACCGTCTTTTCCATGGCTCTTGCCGCGCGACAATTTGGTGTAGAGCGGACTCAGTCATATGTGCCGAGCGAAATTTCTTGGAATAAATTATTGATGTTGCAGTTTTTTGGCATAGAGCCGATCGTCAATCAAGAACCGCAAAACCCTGTTGAAAACGACCCCGCCACCGGTGTTTTCAAAGCCCGAAGAGATGGCAATGAGCCTGATGCGGTCAATCCGGGACAATATGAAAACCCTGATAATCCGAACGCCCATGAAAAATGGACCGGGCCGCAGATTTGGCAGCAAACCGAGGGCAAGATCGATATTTTTTGCGCCGGCTTGGGCACAACCGGAACATTAATCGGCAATGCGCGATTCCTGAAAGAGAAAAACCCGGAGTTAAAAATAGTGGGCTCCTTGCGCGCGCCGGATAATTATGTGCCGGGCGTCCGCACACAAGATCTGTTAAAGGTGGTCGATTTTGATTGGAGAAGACATGTGGATCACATTGAGTTTGTTAAAACTAAAGCCTCCTATATTTCCAGCATGGCCTTGAGCCGCAGGGGCATCTTGGCGGGGCCGAGCTCGGGGCTTGCGTTGGTTGGGCTGGTGAACCATTTAAGGGGTCTGAAAAAAGACAACCTCCTTGAAGCCATGCGAAGATCATCGAGTGGGGAAATCATCTGTGTGTTTCCGTGCCCAGACGGGCCTGTGCCATATCTTGACGAATATTTCAAATACATCGATGCAAGCCATTTTCCTCCGATTAAAAACGAAGAATTGCTGGTAAATAAACCTTGAAAATTTAGCACGCCAACGAAATTAATAATGAGAATGCCTATTGCCGAATGACCGGCTGATATGGGATGAGAACCAATGGATCAAATTACAGCTATAGAGGCATTTGCTGCCCTCGCACAGGACACACGCATGTCCATCTATCGTCTACTGGTGCGACAAGAACCGCAAAGTTTGCGCGTTGGTGAAATTTCCGAACGCCTGTCAATCGTGCCCTCTACCCTGTCCGGTCATTTGGCAATTTTGAAACGGGCGGGCCTGTTGAAATCCACGCGGCACCAACGCGAAATTCATTATTCTGCTGACATTAGCGCCATGAATGATTTAATCGGGTTTATGTTGCAAGATTGTTGCAATGGACAGTTAGAAAACTGCAGCGAAATCCTCACTTTACTAAATACATCCTGAGGGAACTTTCTCAAAATTTACGTATCAAATGCAAATTATTTGAGTGTACTTACAATCAACTCTGCGCGGGAAACAACAGGGGCATCTACCATTTTTCCATCCAATTCGAATGCGCCAAATGACGATTCTCTGGCCGCAATAATAATGCGTTGTGCCCACTTTATCTCTTCTTGCGATGGACTGAACTCGGCATTTAGAATGGGAACAACCATTGGATGAACACAAGTCGCACCATCAAATCCATGTTGTTTTGCGCGTTGGGCCGCTGCGCGTATGTTGGCTGTGTCGTTGAAATCAACCACACTCTGCAAGAGACCAAATGACAACAGTCCCTCAGCTTTTGCCGCATAATGCACCATTAGTTTTGGGTGTTGTAAAACATCTGGGATAGGTTGTGCGCCAAGGGCATTGGCGAGGTCTTCTCCACCCACGCTGAGGGCCATTACACGGGGACATTTGGCGATCCTACATGCGTCTAAAACCCCTGCCGGGTCCTCAATTAATGCCACCAAATTCATTTTGGATTGTCGTTTGTGGCTCGCTTCCATTCTCGTGAGAAAGGTATCAATTGTCTGCAATTGTTCGACATTAGCCTTGGGCACATACAACCCGAAGGCGTTCCCTAAAAATGCAGCTTCAATATCCAAGTGTTGTTGATTTGACTGTGAATTTATACGAACAAAAACTGTTGCGCCATTTTTTCTAACTAAAGAAATTGACTGCTTCAGCTCAACTCGCGCTTGGGATTTTTCGGCGGACGCGACGGAGTCTTCTAAATCCAGAATGATGGCATCGGCCCCTCGGGTATGGGCTTTGGCGATAAAATCTTGCCGACTTGCGGGCACATAAAGTAGGGAACGAAAATTGCGTTTTAGGTCATTCATAGTTGCCCTCCTTTACCTTCGCAATGTCACTATTGGTTAAGCCAACTTCACTTAAAATTGTATCCGTATCTGCCCCAAGAGTAGGTGCGGGTCGAAAAAATCCACCGGGGGTTTTAGAAAGACGAGGCAAAATATTGTGCATAGATAAGGCGCCAAATTCCTCATCCTCCACGTCCACGAAAACTTCGCGCTCAATAAAATGGGTATCAACCGTCGCGTCGGCCATTGAATATATCGGCCCCACGGTCACCCCGGCATTTTGCATGATTTCCAGTGCCTCTTCACTGGCATGCTGCAAAAACCAATTTCCCACAATCTCATCGACCAAATCGCGGTGTTTCACCCGATCGCTGTTTAAGGCAAAGCGAGGGTCATCTGTTAAATCAGGGCGGCCAATTGTAGAAAATATTCTCTGGGCCATACTTTGTGTCGAACCAGAAAGAGCCAGATATTTACCATCGGCACAGCGATAAACATTGCGAGGGGACGACGTGTTGGAGGCACTACCTGCGCGGTTTTTTACTTTTCCTGTGAGTTGAAAAATCGCGGATTCGGGCCCCAATATCGAAAAAATTGGCTCAAGTAAGGAAAGGTCAATCACTTGCCCACCGGTTTGGTTTTTTTCACGCGCCAAAAGCGCCATGGAAACAGCTGATGCACCATACAAGCCCGCGATCATGTCCGCCAATGCCAAGGGCGGAAGAACCGGTTCACGGTCGGGGAACCCAGTTCGATCGGCATATCCGCTCATGCCCTCTACTATGGTGCCAAAGCCTGGTCTTTGAGCGTATGGCCCGGTTTGTCCAAAGCCAGACACGCGTAAAATCACTAGGTTCTTATTCCGTTTTAACAATTCGCCGGGTGCAAAACCCATCCTTTCCAGCGTACCCGGCCTGTAGTTTTCAATGAAAACATCGGCGGTTTCAATAAGTTTCCATAGGGCATCTTTTGCCGGCTGATGGCGTAGATTCAAAACTATTGAGCGTTTGTTGCGACCATAGACTTTCCAAAATAGAGCAAGGTCTTCATCTTTCCAAGCCCGCAATGGATCGCCCTTTGGCGGTTCAACTTTTATAACATCGGCTCCAAAATCTCCCAATTGCATAGAGGTCATATTGCCGGCGACCAGCCGCGAAAGATCAAGAACGCGCACACCGCTGAGAGGGCCCGATTTGGATGGATTAAAAGCAATCGGTGGCTTTGATGGTCCCATGATACTTCACTCCATTGTGACTAATAAATTCGTATGCCATCACTTGGTTTGAATAAGAGCACCTTGGCCTTGTTGATAGAAATAAACACATTGTCCCCCGAACTTAGGGGTTTGTGACCTCTTACAACAATTGAAAAATTCTGCTCTCCAACGCGTACCGTGATTTCCTGATCTTCACCGGTTGGCTCAACTAGGGTGACTTCTGCGGGAATACCGTTGGTTGAAAGTTCAATGTGTTGGGGGCGAATGCCGTAGGTGATTGACTGTCCTTTGGAGACCTCAATTGGTGCCGCCAGGGGAAGCTTAACCCCATCGGCGGTCTGTACGAAATCAGCACCGGTTTTTGTCACCTTTGCCTCAATTACATTTATCTCTGGACTGCCAATAAAGCTGGCGACAAACGTTGAATTGGGATCGTTATAAATATCCAATGGCGCGCCCATTTGTGCAACGCCACCAGCGTTCAGAACCACAATCGTGTCGGCCATTGTCATTGCTTCGGTTTGATCGTGGGTCACATAAATCATGGTTTTGCCCAGCCGTTTATGAAGTTTTTTGATTTCTGAGCGCATTTTTACGCGAAGTTTTGCATCTAAATTTGATAGGGGCTCATCAAACAAAAATGCCTCTGGATCGCGCACAATTGCACGCCCCATGGCAACCCTTTGACGTTGCCCACCGGAAAGCTCGCGCGGCACGCGATCAAGCAACTCCGTGAGACCCAAAATTTCGGCAGCATTCTCAACACGTTGTTTTATTTCGGGTTTAGGTATACCTGCCAGTTTGAGTGCAAAGCTCATATTGTCGGCAACCTTCATATGCGGATAAAGTGCATAGGATTGAAATACCATCGCCAGATTTCTTTGTTTGGCCGGTATGAAGTTCGCCACTTCACCCCCGATAAGAATTTGCCCCTCACTCACGTCTTCCAGACCCGCAATCATGCGGAGCAATGTTGACTTTCCGCAACCTGAAGGGCCGACCAGAACAACAAATTCACCACTGGAAATCGACAGGGAAATATCCTGAAGTACGGTTACTTTGCCAAAGGACTTTCCAACGTTATCTAACTCAATTTGGGACATTATTTTTCCTCAATTGCAAAACTTGTGACCAAGAGGCGGCCAGCACTTGCCAATCTTAATCCAGCCATTCCGTATTGGTATTTTTGGTCGGTTGTATTTAGGGCCTTTTTGCCATCCACATACAAAGTCAAATCATCGCCCGACACATCAAACGCTAAATCGTACCTGCGACCCAGTTCCATTTCAAATGATGTTTCAGCAATCACCTTGGCGCCAAAGTCAAAGGATATAATAACCAACTTGCCCTGCTCAAATCCTGCCCCATAAAATTGGCTTGTCCCGCGCGCTCTGGCTGTAACTAGGTGAGAAGTTCCAGCCATGGGTGTTAATTCTGCACGAACGGTATAATCCTTAGCGTAGGCGTGTCCTGTCCACATATCAGCATCGGTCGCTGCCAAACCGCTAATCGTATTTCCTTCGATATTCTACGCGCCACGATTCCAAGTAAAGCGAGATACTGCGCCCCACTCTTTTGTTTCCTGGTTTGGATGGATTTGAGTTTGTCCGGGCCCCGATACTTCAAAATTTGCCATGTGCAACTGCCCAGTAAATTTAAGCCGCCCGAAATATTCAACCAAAAATCCAACTTCACAAATCGCCTCGTCACCGGCCTTTGGAACCGTGAATTCATACGTGCTCCACTGCCCACGGTTGGGTTCTTGCCAGCTGCCGATTTGATCTATTTCACCCGACATTGCTCTACGAACATAGGGAACAATGCGCAGGTTCTCCCCTTGAAAAGGCTCGTAGTACAAATCAAATGAAACGGTTTGCCCGGAGGATATTTGGGGCGAAAACATAGGCCGATAACGCTCATCATCAAAATCATCTGGGCGATAAAATGGTTTGTAAAATACACGACCATTTTCCCCATGCGCCAGTCGGTCAATCAGAATTTTCAAGGCACCATTTGCCCCTTTTGATTGTTGATCGCTCCATGCTGATGTGAGTTTGTTGCATCCGCTAGTTTTGAAGCCGTGCGTACTTCCCGGCAAATCAAAATCAAACTTTAGCCCGCGTCGCGTTAAGTCAGTTACTTGCTCTAGGGAAACAGGTTGCTTGGCCAGCTTAAGACCAAGGGTGTGCAGTTCCCGGGCAAAGGTGGGAATGTCCACTATGTTGAGTGTACCCGTGACGCCGGACGCAATAACCACATCATTGATAGGTTTGCGATAATGGTCCCAGCTGGGTTGAACGCCTTGAAAGGTGCCAATAATTGCCCCCGCGTTTCCAGCGTTGCAGTCCGTGTCCCAACCGCACATGGTGGCAATTTCAACCGTTCGTGTAAGTTCGCCCTCACCATACAAAACCGCAAGGGCCAACACCCCTGCATTGGGGATCATATGGCAGATGCCCGGATAACGATCATAGCCAAATTGTGCGGTTAACATATCCATGCAAGCGCGCCAATCATCCGGATGATTTTGGTGGAAATCTTGTACGGCTTTTGCAACCTTGGCATAGCCGCTTTTGGGGGGTAGAACGCTCAGGCCTGCGTCATAAATCTCAGCGACATCATTTGCTGTAAATGCATTTGCGATCATTGCAGCGACAAAACGTGCGCCATTTATACCGTCTCCATCGTGGGAGACGCTGGCGGCGGTCGCAGCCATTTCAGCCGCCCTTTTTGGGTTGCCCGGATTTACCCAGCCCCAACTATCGATGAATATTTGCCCGCCAATTTGTTCGGCAATTGTTGCGCCATTTTGGGCAATAGACCCAGATCGAGGAGCTTTGATCCCAGCTTGCAAATTTTGATAGGCGGTATGCTCGGTGCTGATGCCATATCCACCCCACCAATACATACCGTGCCCATCAGCGGCGTAGTTTAACCAAGTATTGGCAACATCCTGAGTGCTCGGCTCTAGATTGTAATCACGCATGGCGCGAATAAAATAAACCGGTCCGTTTGTATCATCATCAGCGGCGAAATTTTTGAAATCGCGCAGATATCCAGTAATTTCCCCATAGGTGTTGCGGATGCGCTCATATGTCCAGATAAGTGGCTCCACTGGCGCGCCAAGACGAACGCCAATGGTTTTCCCAAGAAATCCCGCATATATCCGTTGTAGAATATCATTTTTCGATGACATAAAATTCAATGACCTCTTAGTTAAACTGTTCGCTTTTTTTGGATATGTTGGACCGGTTCCTCAAATAACTTCTCACGTGCCAACCGTATGTTTTCTATTTCAAGTGTGTCGTCTTGAATGATTTTTTCTGCAGTGTGAGCAAATCGGTCCGAATGAAATTTCAAATCAAGCTTGTTGATTTTGTCCAACTGAGCAGCGTCTTCCGCTTCAATCACGGCCTCACCATGCATTGCGCCCAATATCACACCGATCATCACACCGATAGAATCGGTATCGCGCCCAGAATTTACACCATCAACAATTGCCCGACGGAATTCTCCATCAGCAACGATAGAAAACCCAAGAGCTAATGGTAATTCTTCGATGGATAAGAACCGCGAGGGCTGGTAGTTTTGTGTGGCAAACCCAGATTTTGCAGCGGTGTGATTAAGGTCATCGCCCAAGGGTGAAAACGCCGCAATTGTTTTGTGAAAAGTCGCGATAACTTCGTCGTTGTCAGCGCCCTTTGTTCTCAAATTTTGGGCGTCTTCTATAATAGCTGCAATTGCGGATTTGGTGCCGTCCTTGGCCAAAGCATGGGCGGATTCCGCAATTTGATCGATACCAGCCCCCGGTTTAAAGGCCGCCGCAACGGCCCCAGCTAATACGCCCGCAGCCTCTAATCCATAGCTATATTGGTGTCCGCTGGCGAATGAAATGGCCTCATCATATGCCCCCCTAGGGTCGCCGGCATTTGTTACCCCAATTGGTGCGATATACATGGCGGCGCCACAGTTGACCATATTGCCTATGCCCCCTTGTCTAGGATCACATGAGGCAAGTTGATGGCGTTGGAAAATCCATTTTTCCGGGTAAAACAATCGTTCAATGAGCGCACATTCTCGCTGAAGTTCAGGAATCCATTGTTGCACCCAAGCAATTTGATGCACCATTCCCTTGGCCATATCCCAAGCATCCAAGTGGCGCTGTTCTGCGTTGTAAACAGCCATTAAAGCAAGGGTCATGAAGGTGTCATCGGTGACAATACCATTGCCACGAATGCGCCCTTTTCGTACCGTCTCGTCTTGCCCATTGCGGTGCCATTCAGTGAATATGGTGTCGACTCGACCATACCTTTGCTGAATTTCAGCCGCTGAGAGTTTTTCAATAGGTGCGCCCATGGCATCGCCAAAGGCAACACCATGAACGAGCCCACGAACCCGGCTCGTAAAAGCCGGGCTGCTTGTTTTGTCAAGTTCCATTATAGTACCGTTTTTGCATATTCAGTTAACTTCGTACCACCAGCGGCAT
>JAJRRG010000041.1 GCA_024279675.1 Alphaproteobacteria bacterium | reverse complement strand
GAAAAAATAGCCGTCCTGATGGGCTGGGGTGGCCTTGCCGATGCCAGGGGGTTTATTGAAAAACTCCATATTTACCGGTTTGACATCTTCGCCAAGAACCTCCGCCGCCAGATCGCGGATTGGGCTGTTTTCAGTCAGATCGCGAAAATAGGCGTCATGGTCGTTCATGTTCATCATTTGCTTAATGCTAGTGGGGTCGTTGATATCTTCATAATAGACTTCAGCACGGGTCATGTTGGGGACGCATTCAACAATGAACCGATCGAGTTCGCGGTTAATTTCCTGCATTTTGTCAGCGTCAAACAATGGCTGGACGGCAATATAGCCATCCTGATCAAAGGACTGTCTGGATTTACTTTGCACAATTTCGTTCATGGCTTTTCCCCGATATGAGATTCTATTCTAAAAAAAATTAGTTTTGCGTAAAAAGTCAGAATTGTCTTGTAAGTAGATCGGTTGCAACATAGGATTTTCGACAAAATACTCGAAAAAAATGATGAAATAGATATGAATAATGTCATTGATGCCACTAAACTGGTCTTGTTAAAACATCAGTTTGGCCGAATCGACAAGAGAATGAAAATCGACGCTGTGCGGTGGCCATTTCACGATATTTTGTGGATTCACCAAGGTAGCATTCGTCTTGATTTCCCGGAGTTGGAAACAGGGTTGACCCTTGATGCACCGAACGGGGTTTTAATTCTGCCCGGCACTTTGTGTCACGGTCAGACCACTGGACCATTCGCGGTGGCTTCGGTGTGTCATTTTGAATGCACGGGCGTTGGGGATTTAGATTTTATGTCCCCGGGATATCAGATTACCAGAACATCCGAGCGAATTCATTTGCAAAACTTGGTGCGCCTGGCGATGGACCTGGCACGTCGGAATGATAAGGGCGACCTTGGGCGACGCAAACGTTTATTGCGTAGCATTCTGGACGGATTTGAATACAGCGAGCACCGCGATAGCCCCAAATTAGCTAACACCGATGAACGGCTTGCAATCGCCTGGGACTTGGCCGCTGAAAATTTACGAAAAATGCGCACCCTTAGTGACGTTGCTGCTCTGATCGGCATAAACGAAAGTGGGTTTCGCACCCGACACCGTGGGGTATGGAAAACATCCGCTGGCGAGCATTTGCGCGATCTACGTTTGCGCCGGGCTGAGGAGTTGTTGGCAACTACAGGATTTAACCTATCAGAAATAGCGCAGCAAATTGGCTATGGGCATGCGGAAACATTTTCTACATCCTTTAGGAAATCCCGAGGATTAACGCCGGGTGAATATCGGCGCTGGTCCAAACCTTTTGCCTGAGTTCGGAGAATAGAATGAAACTTAAACAAGAGATCACTATTTACCAGAACCCTGACCCACTATTGGTCAGCAGACAAGCGGTGTTTCCCGGAATTGTTGAATTGCCCGGCGGTGATTTGCTGGCAATTTTTTCCATTGGCCAAGCGTTTGATTCAGCCGATACCCGTGCCTTTGTAAGCAAGAGCGTGGATCATGGTCAGAACTGGTGCGAACCGTATCCTTTGCATGGGCATGTCTGGCAGCCCAATGAATTGTCCGAGAGTTTCAAGCCATTGTTGCTGGCGGATGGTACATTGCTGGCGACGGGTTATGGGTTTGTGCGCCCAGATGCGTTGACCCCAATAGTTGACCCAAAAACCTTTGAAATACTGGAACTTCGCAATTTGGTCAGCGCGTCGCATGACAATGGCCAGACTTGGGATGAACCAAATGTTTTCAATATTGGCGGCATGCCATTGGAACTATCTGGGCTGTGTATTCAGTTGGCATCCGGTCGAATTATTGGGGCCTGTGCGCCGTTTAATCTAGGGGAAAACGGTCATTCAGGTTGGATTATCTTTAGCGATGATGGCGGGAAAAGCTGGGATAAGTTGTCAGAATTTTTCAAAGCGCCAAACGGCCAAATCGCCCCATGGGAGTGCCGACTGTGCGAAATGGAACCTGGGCAGGTAGCGGTTCTTTTCTGGGCCTATGATACCAGAAACAAATGCAACTTGAACAATCATATTGTTTATTCAAGCGATGGCGGTGTCACATTTGAGGCGGCTCTGGATACTGGCGTTCGGGCGCAGGCCTCCAACCTGTTGTGGTTAGGTGATCATCGGATACTTACCATCCATGCACATCGTGAAAATCCCGTCGGCCTGTGGGTCCGAATTGTCGATGTTTCGGATGGTGGTTTTCAAATCACCCATGAGATTTGCCTGTTTAGTGACGATGATATGGGAAGCGACACCAAAGACATTCGTAAGCAGTTCGCCAGTCTCAAATTTGGACAACCTTCGGTAATTCGGATGCAAAACGATCAAATTCTTGCCGCGTGCTGGGCATTTGAGAACAGTCAGCATGTGATCAAGGGATATTTTATTGAAATTTAGCCAATAATTTTCGGAACAACACGATGACACAAGCACCTTTGAACGAAGTAGGCGCGACAGATTACGAGAAAGTCCGCAGACTACCGTTCCTATATTTGTTTAGCATGCTTACAGGTGCCGCCGTGCTGATTGGCGTTGGCGCGCCTTTTGTTTTGTTTCTGACAGAGCTGGGTTTTGAATCGAACAGGATTGGCTTGTTAGGCGGTATGATGCCGTTTTTCCAAATCCTGGGCGTTGCATTTTTACCGTTGATCATGCGTTTTGGAAGCAAACGAATTGCGATGGTGGGATATACCACACGCTATCTGTTTTTGCTGTTGTTCCTGCTGGTGCCATATTTTATATCTGATTTGAACACTGTGTTCTGGATTCTCTTTATTGCTTTGGCGATGTTTTCGTTGGCGCGCGCTTTTGCCGAGGCAGCGTTTGTTCCATGGTCTCAAGAAATTATTCCCCGCTCGATGCGCGGCAGTATCTCTGGCAAACTCTCAGTATTTTACCTGCCGGTTGGACTGGTGGTTTCCTACGCGGTAAAACTTTGGCTTGACAGTCGCGTGGGGTTGGATCGGTTCTATCCGATTTTTATCATTGCAATTATCGTTGGAATATTAGGAGCGGCCAGCCTGCAAGGTTTGGAAGGGGGACGTAGGCGCGACAACGGTGCGCGCGGAATGGCCGCGATCCGTAGCCTTGGTACACCTCTTCAAGACCGAAATTTTCGGATATTTCTATTTTCCTCAGGAACGCAATATTTGGTGTTCTTGGTCGTGAACCTGTTTTTGATTTTGTATTTCAAAGAGAAATTTGGCGTTGCATCCGGGCAGTTGGTTTTTATGGCTTCTCTTTTTCTGATTGGAGGTGCGGGGGGCAGTTTTGCGGGTGGTTGGCTTGTGGACCGCCACGGCTCACGCGGGGTTCGTATAACGATGCAAGTCGCGCAAGTATTTCTTTTGTTGGGAGTTACGATACTTCCGGTTTCTGCTGGAGATTCAGGACTGATATTGGGGGCGGTATTTGTGGGTTTTGGATTCCTGTTTGGGGGCAGCATGACCGCCGCCAATGTCTATTTGTTGAATTACGTGCCGCCCGAAACCAAAGAGAGCTACATGGCACTTGCATATAGTGTTGATGGTATTATCGGGGGGAGCGCAACCTTTGCCGCCGGGTTATTGCTGTACTGGCTGCAAAACCATCCCTCCCAAATATTTGGAATAACGTTGGGCAGTTACGAAACACTGTTCGTACTAAGCGCTTTGGTAATTGCCAGTTCATCTTTGGCCTATGGGTATTTGCAAGAAGAAGGCGCCACCGGGGTCAAGGATTTCATCCGCCAATTTTATGCTGGTAACCCGTTGGGGTTATTGTGGGGCATCCATCGGTACGGTCACCAAACATCGGAGGAGCGTCGGCTGGATCTGACATATCGGTTCGGCGGTTCTGGAAGTATTCTGGCACGACAAGAATTGTTCGATGCTTTGCGTGATCCAAGTTTTGACGTGCGATACGAGGCCATCGTTTCCCTAGGTCATTTTTCCAAAAGCGACAGCGTTGTAAAGGCGCTGGAATCAATGCTGGCCTATGATGGGTTGGTTGAGCTGCAGTACGCAGCGCTTACCTCCCTTGGGCGGATAGGTGCCACTGAAAGCAACGATAAGATTGTCCGGTTTCTACGCCTCGAAAATCCTTTGCTCAGGGCAAGGGCTATCCGAACAATTGGTGATATTCGTGACACAAGCCAACTCAGTTTTGTACGGGACGTATTGAAAAACGATCCGGACGTAGATTGCCGGTTGGCCGCGGTTTCGGCCTTGGGCAAGATGAAAGACCGCGAAAGCTTGAGTGCGTTGTTTGAATTTTATTGCAGTTTTGATACCCTCATAAACAACACCCAAGATGAGCCGCGAAGCAAAGTGATTTTGCTGGCTTTGTCCAAAATTTTGAACCGTGAAGGGGTGTTTTCACAGGAATGGCGACGGGAAGAAAAAAACCCTGGTGTGCGTATGCCGGTGTTGATGAAACAACTTGCCAGCATGGAACGCAAATTTTCATCAGACCATGATCAGTCAAATTTTAAGAATATATCCAATGATCTTGCGGTGGGAAACACGGTTTCAGGATTTAAGTTTTTGCAAAACTTGCGCCCGATATTTCAATCTAATGACCATCAAGATGCCAAACTCGTTTTGATGATCCTTGATGCCAGCAAAAACATTACAAGTCCGCACCCCGCATTATTGATATTGCTGTGCGTGGTTATGGCACCAATTCTAAGGAAAAAGTCGCACCAGTTACAGTCTTAATCGCGCAAAATGTATGTCCATGGCCTGTGAATTGCCAGCGTAAAAAGAGATCAGCACATCGCCATCATTTAGGGCCGTGGCGTAAGGTAATCCAAAACTCCACATTTCCATACCTGCAAGCAGATCGCCCATGTCGCGTGAGCCGGCATCAGGTGGTGTTTGGTGCTTATAAACGACGACTTCGCTGTCAGCATCGAAAGGGGCGTCAATCGCTGGGGCAACGCGTGCGCGAATACATTGATCACCAAAGCGATCCACCCAAACAAGCAGCACACGACCATCAGCCAGCATCGCGGGCGGTCCAGCCTGATCCGCAAAACCCAGATCGACCTGCGCGTCCCAAGAATATCCGCCATCTCCACTTATACGGCGGTGGATGTTCACATACTTTTCTGCCTCAGTGTCATAGGTCCAGGCAAAGGTGGCAATGCGATCATCCACCCCAACCCCACAGCGCAAATCCCAGTTAAATATTCGTGCTGTCCGATCTTCAGCCACGCTAACAGGCCCAGTCCAACTTTGCCCAAGATCGGTGGAATGAAAGAACACAGCTTTTTGCTTCCATTTTGATGTGTCCCGGTAGTGCTTGTTGGTTTCAATGCTCATGGCCAAAGTGCAGTTCGCCAGTTTTAAGATCGGATTGGTCAAGCTGGGTGGGCCTATGTTATCGGGCATTGGTACTTGCCGCCACGGGCTCCACGATTGTCCCCGATCATGAGAATCTGCCAGCAGGATTGCCATAGGGAGGCAGCCTTCAGTGTCGCTATTGAACAACGGTTTGCCTGGGTGAGCTTCGCGATCAATCCACATGGCTGCCGCCAGAACATGGCCCGGTGAAATTTCGGTCAGATAACAAAGTTTCAGGGTGCCCAGATGCCCATTTACCATCACGTCCCGAAACGGGATTTCAGGCTTTGACCAGCTTTGGCCATTGTCGTTAGAGCGATAAAATTCGATCAACTCACCGTCGCAATCCTTGTCTTGACCAGCGCGCGCTGTGGCCAAAAGTGTTCCGTCAGCAAGGGCGGTAACAGCGGCGAATGTTATACAAGCCCTCGTGGTGCCAGGTTCTGCGCGGCTGATATACCCGGTGTTGATAATCTCCATAGGTGTTCTCCTGTTGGCGCTATTTGTCCGCTTTACCAGGCCAGCCCATCAGCAATTTTGCTTGTTTTTCGGCCAAGTGAGCTTTCTCTTGGTCTTTGAATACCTGCATCACGCATTGCGGTTTTTTGCGATCGATCACGTCATAAACCAGATGATAGCCCAGCCGGTCCAAAATCGGCCCGATCCAACCCGCGCAATGATCGCAGTAACGCCCCATGGGGTCAGCGTCGTTGTCCAAAACTTTGCCTAAAGAGGGGCAGGCGTTCATCCGAAGTTCCAGCCGGTCATCGTTTATATCTAGGTCAAGATCGCAGTTTTCTTCGATGCGTATGTGATCCCAATACTCGCGCATGCCTTCAAGGCCCTTTTCGCGAAACAAATCCACCGTATGCTTGTCCTGATTTTTGCTGATTTCCAGCCAGTATTCCTGTAGCGCATCTTCTCCTTGCGTCTCCAGAAACTTAAAAACCTCATTGTAGAACCGGGTGAAATGATCGCTGGGTATCATGATCGTTTCCGAATGATCTGGCGGCATGAACCGGGGCCAGTGATTTCTGTGGCGATGGTGAAAGGCCCTCCTTCCGCCAGCGCCTCGTTGGTCTTGATTGTTTGATCACAAAAGTGATCAGATACTTTCGGCGCAATTTTTTTGACATGGTGATAGGCGGTGCAGTGGCGCACACTCAACACAATCTCGTCGTCGTTGATGTCAATGCTGTAATCTGCGCCTTCGCGGTCGAAAAAATGTCGCCAATGCTTGACCAATTCACCCGCATTGCCCGCCGTAAGGTGACGGCGAATATCGGCATAAACGTCTTTTCCAACTCGAGCAAAAATTTGGTCCATCACATCGACGCCATAGTTTTTGATTATGAAATCAATGGTTGTGTTGGTGGCCCCGTGAAAGTCCATATGAACGTTGCCCTCTTCATTGTATCTAAGGGGTTTGTTATCGGGAATGATCATTGCACACGCTCATAGACTGAGACACCGCCGATATAGGTTGAATTTACGGCCATTGTGTTTGGGTCGAGTACCACAAAATCCGCTAATTTTCCGGGCTCTATACTGCCCATATCCTGCTCCATTCCAAGCACGCGAGCTGGAACCAGCGAACTGGCAATGGCAGCGCGCGTGAGGTCAAGTCCAGTAAAATCCAGAAAGTTCAACATTGCTTCATGCGAGGTTAAAGAGGACCCACACAAACCGCCATTGTCGTCACGCACAGCTTTGCCCCGCGCTCTGGTGACCCAATAGCCAGCATAGGCCTCAAATCGGGCGCCCTCTCGTCCAGCGTATTTAACAGAATCAGTTTCCAAAAACACACGGTTTGACGGCAGTTGGGCCAATAGTTTAACCAATTTAGGATGCACATGGATGCCATCGCAAATCAGACCAAGTGCGAGGTCCGGCTCAGCGATTAAAGCGTCGGGCAGGGAGAAAACATGCACGCCGCTGCCGTCGGGGGGGAGGGAAGGCAAGGCATCATACATGTGAGTGACAGCGTCAATACCCCACGAAACATATCGTGAAATATTATACGCAAGCGCTTCGCTGTGCCCAAGGTGAATCGAAACGCCAGATTTCTTCATATGCTTGATGAAAGCTTCAGCACCCTCAAGTTCTGGCGCAATGGTGAGGGCGCGTAGTTTTCCGTCTGCTGATTCCAATATTTTATCTGCCAAGGCCAAAGTGGGAAGTAGCAAGTTGCTCGGATTATGGGCACCCGCGACGCCAAAGCATGGGCCTTCGCTGTGAATACCAATAGCGCGCGCACCCTGTGCTTCGCCGCATTGTTGTGCCAAATCGGCCAACGTACCCGGCATTTCATTGGGTGGCATAGATAAGATTGACGGCAAAAATCCTGTCACACCATGGATCGGTAACAGATCAGAACTGGCGGCTATGCACCCCGGTTTTGGATCACTGTAATAATTCAAGTCAAAACCGTGTTGCAATAGATCTATCATACCCGGATATAACAATTGACCACCGCCATTTACAATTCGCCAGTCAGCTCCCGTGGGCTCTTCCGGAGCAACTAGTGCTGAAATGCGGTTCCCTTCAATTAATAAATCTTTGCGCACAACGCCGTTCGGCGTTACGATCAAGATGTCTGTCCATTTTTGTTTGATTTGCATGATTAAACTATTCCTAGTATGTTATCATGTTAACGATGTAATTAATATAATTCAAGGGTACAAATATGGCGGGACAATGTGTTTG
>JAJRRG010000040.1 GCA_024279675.1 Alphaproteobacteria bacterium | reverse complement strand
TCTGATGGGTGATTTAGCCTGACATTCAGCGGCGCGAAACGTTGTAAAATCGTGTTGACCCACCAGACATTGTGCAGCCTCATGCATCGCCTTTTCGTCCAGAGGAACGGGCACATGCCACACCCGGTTTTGCTCAAGGGTTGGACGGGCGCGCCGGTTCAATATCTTATAAAGATAGTGCCGCCTTTTGGCTGAAAACCGCGCTTCAAAATCCATATCAACTTCGGCGGCATCAACGATGACAATGGGCTGGGGTTTTAGATGAAAATTGAGCGCCTGTGACACACGAAATGCATCCCACTCGCGTTTTAGATCAAAATGGGCAACCTGACCATGGGCATGAACCCCGGCATCGGTGCGTCCTGCGGCCTGAATTTCAACCTGTTCCCCGGAAAACCCTTCAATAGCTCGCTCAATATGCTGCTGCACACTTGGAAGATCGGGTTGGCGTTGCCAGCCCACATAGGAGGTGCCGTCATATTCTATAGTGATGCGAAATCGGGGCATGCTTTATTTGTCCGTTAAAATCTGGCCGGCAAGATCGCCAGCGCCGCGCAGAAACAGAGCTGTATCCATAGGCCCTTTTCCAGCTTTTTGCACCTTTTTCACCCTAAGCGCCCCCTCAGCGCAAGATATGGTTAAATCCTGATTAAGAATTTCACCGGGTTTTCCCGTTGTATTTTGGAAGCCAGATGCGTCATCTTTAACAATCTCAGCTTCAAGAATTTTCACACGCACCGACTTGCCCTTAATGGAAAACTCGCTCCACATACCGGGAAAAGGAGAAAGGCCACGGATTAAATTGTGTAAGTCTTGTGCCGATTTATCCCAGTTGATTTGCAATTCAGATTTTTCAATTTTTTTGGCATAGGTCACCCCTTCATCGCTTTGGCGGGTAAAGCGAAGATTGCCCTGCTCCAAATCCACCAACGTTTGCCCCATGAGGTTTGCCCCAAGGCGCATCATCTCATCGTGGAGCTGGCCGGCGTTCATATCAGCACTGATTTCAATGGGGGCAGAAGCGCATATCGCGCCGGTATCCAAGCCCTCTTCCATGGCCATAACCTGAATGGCAGTGCTTTTATCGCCAGCCATAATCGCCCGCTGGATGGGGGCGGCACCGCGCCAACGTGGCAACGCTGAACCGTGCAAATTCAAACAACCATATTTTGGCGCATCCAAAATTGCCTTGGGTAAAATCAACCCGTAGGCCACGACAATAGCCAAATCGGCCCCATGGGTTAAAAATTGTTTTTGTGCATCCTCGTTCCGCAAACTTTGAGGGGTAAAGACGGGCACCTTTGCCGCCTCTGCCGCTACCTGAACAGGGCTTTTCTTCTCTCGCTGCCCACGCCCCGCCGGGCGGGGCGGTTGAGAATAGCAGGCAACAATTTCATGACCAAGTTCAAGCAGCCGATTGAATGTTGGCACCCCAAATTCGGGTGTACCCATAAAAATGATACGCATCAATTGCCTTTCAGATGATCAAACGGCGCAGAAAAATACTATTCTGCAAGCCTGTACTGTATCTTTATCCCGCAGCCCGTTTAGCTGCCTTTTGGAATTTTTTGGTAATACGTTCGCGTTTTAGCCGCGAAATGTAATCTATAAATAGTTTCCCATTCAGATGGTCGACCTCATGTTGCACACATGTGGACAGCAACCCCTCCAAATCACGTTCAATAATTTCCCCCTCCATGTCCATATAACGCACGCGGCAGGATGTAGGGCGTTCCACGTCTTCATAAAATTCAGGGATGGACAGGCACCCCTCTTCATAGATGGAGGTTTCATCGGAAAACCAGATTAGTTCCGGGTTGATCATGGCAATCGGTTCTGGGTCTGGTTCGGGTAAATCGGGAATATCTTCCCCTTCATCTTCGCCCTCATAATCTTCTTGCTCAACTTCCTCATATTCCCCATCTTCATTGCGGGTGTCGTCTTTAGAGCGCGTCGCGCAATCCACAACAATTACACGTTCCATAACGCCGATCTGGGGCGCAGCAAGACCGATACCGGGCGCGTCATACATGGTTTCAAACATGTCCTTAACCAGCACTTTCAATTCATTGGTTATTGCTGAAACAGGCTGAGCAACCTTGTAGAGTTTCGGGTTTGGAATAAGCAAAATTTCTCTGAGGGCCATCACGTGCGCTTTCTTCAATGTGTTGCCATGTGATATGGGGATTTTGTTAAGCGCGGTCAACCATAAATCCCGCATAAATCCCGCATAAATCCTGCATAAATCCTGCAGTTTTGGCCGCAAAATCTACTGAATTCATTGCGAATCGGATAGCTTGCCAAAATGGGTGATATAATATTTTCAATCAACAACTACGATATCAATACAGGCACGGCACTTCTTGGTATTGGAACAGCCATATTGGTTGCGCTTATCATCATAGGAATTGTTCTGTTGCGAAGCGACAATACGCGGACAGAAATGGCGGCTAAAACTGCCACAGAAAACGTGCGCACTAACTTTACCCAACAAATTTCTGACCGGGAGGCACGCTTAGAAAAGCAGGACATTGAACTCACGTTGCTGCGACAGGACAACACCGCCCTTGAAGCCCGCGCGGCAGCTTTACAGGCGCAAATGGGCGAGCAACAAAAGCATAATGCCCATGTTCAGGAACAGATGGGGGGGCAATTCAAACTGCTTGCCGGTGATGTTTTGAAATCCCACGGGGAAACATTTTCTAAGCAAAACCGCGAACAGGTCGATGCTCTACTCAAACCCCTTTCCGATAAAATTAGCGAATTTCAGAAGCAATCCCATGCTGGTGCCGCGCAATTGGCTGAGCAGATGAAAACCCTCACCGCATATAGTTTGCGCATGAGTGAGGAGGCCACCAATCTTACCAGAGCACTCAAGGGAAATTCACAAACTCAAGGGGCATGGGGGGAGATGATCCTTGCCAACATTCTGGAGAAATCTGGGCTGGTTGAAGGGGAGCAATTCCTAACTCAGCAATCCCATTCCGGGGATGGGGGCGCTCGGGTTCGCACGGATGTGGAAGTGATGTTCCCTAATGGCGATCGGATGGTTGTAGACTCCAAAGTTTCGCTGGTGGCATTTGAGGCCCTGTGTAATTGCGAAAGCGAGGAAGAACGCAAGCGCTTTTCGCGCGATCACATCACTTCGATCAAGGCCCATATCAAGACTTTGGGGAGCAAGGATTATCAGGTTCACGCGCAAAGCGGGCTAGATTATGTGATGATGTTTATTCCCATTGAAGCGGCGTTTTCGACGGCATTCAGCGATGATAATTCGCTGGTGGATTATGCCATCAAACAAAATGTCTATATCACAACACCAACCACATTAATGGTGGCTTTGCGCACGGTGCGCAATGTTTGGGACATTGAAGCACGCAATCAAAATGCTGAAGAAATTGGAAAACGTGCTGGCGCACTTTTTGATAAGGTTTCAGGGTTTCTCACCAGCATGGATAAACTGGATAAAAGCCTTTTTACTGCACAAAAGAATTTTGATGATGCAAAAAATCAACTCACAAGCGGGCGCGGCAGTGTGGTTCGGCAAGTAGAGTTATTGCAAAAACTGGGTGCTAAAAACTCCAAACAAATTCCTGCGGGCTGGGAAGAAGGAGGAAATCCACCTGCCATTGAGACGAGCGAGAACGACGAAATCGTGCCCGCTTTTTTGCCATCATCCTTGCTCCCGCCCGATCAAAAGTGATCAACTAGAGCTTGCTGGTGACATGCATTGGCTAGAGAGACGTTCTTGCTTTAAGGGCCTGACTTAAGGTGCCCTCATCCAGATAGTCCAGCTCACCGCCAACCGGCACACCATGGGCCAGACGAGTGATTTTCACATCAAGCCCGGCCAGACGGTCTGTGATAAAATGGGCCGTTGTTTGCCCCTCAATTGTGGCGTTTACAGCCAAAACGATTTCACTAAAATCTGTGGCCCGTTGGATAAGCGCATCAATGGATAAATCCTCTGGCCCCCCCCCATCAAGGGGCGACAACACCCCCCCTAAAACATGGTAACGCACCGGGCCAACTGCGGCGCGCTCCATGGCCCAAAGGTCTGAAACATCTTCCACCACCAGCAGCAGGGTGTTTTGCGACCGACGCGGATCAGCACAAATGGCGCAAGGGGAAACTGTATCCACATTGCCGCAAATCTGACATTCAACAACGGCGTCTACAGCCCGTTGCATGGCCCCGGCTAGGGGAATCATCAAACTGTCTTTGCGTTTAATCAGATGCAAAACAGCGCGACGCGCCGAGCGTGGCCCAAGCCCGGGCAAGCGCGCTAAAAGCTGTACCAATTGTTCAATTTCACTACCGCCTGTATGGCCCATAATCTATAACCGATTACTTTTTTTGATCCCTAAAAAGGTAGTTTCATACCCGGAGGAATAGGAAGGCCTGCAGTTACTTCCTGCATTTTTTCAATTTTTGTGGCTTCGGCCTTTGCCAGGGCATCCGTGTGCGCGGCAATGATCAAGTCTTCTAAAATTTCAACTTCATCGGCTTTCAATAAAGAGGGATCAATCGTAAGACCCTTCAAGTCACCCTTACCTGAAAGGGTCACCGTCACCAGATCACCGCCGGCACTACCCTGCACAACAGAGTTTTGAATTTCCTCTTGTACCTGCTCCATCTTGGCTTGCATTTCCTGGACTTTGCCCATCATGCCCATAATATCTTTCATCTGTCATCCTAACTGTTAGGGGGGAGTGTTAAATTATATATCGCTTATTCTTGGTCATTTGTTGGCGGATTAAGCTCTAAGGCACGCACGTCAACGAGCTTGGCATCGGGAGAATTCTTAAAAATTTCCACAACCAGAGGATCCTTTTGCGCATCTTGATAGCGGGCTTTTTTTGCGGCCTCTTTTGTTTCTCGTAATGTCGGCACTGCTTTGGCATGCTCAACGGGGTTGGCGTTTGAAACCGAAATCAACCAATTGCGACCTGTCCATTGCTTAAGCTTGGTTGAAAGCTTTGTAACAATTGAACGATCGGCATGCTCAGTCAGGGCAATTTCAATGCGTCCCACTTCAAAACTAATGGGTCTTACATCCGTTTCAAGGGCATGTTTTATTTGTAAATCTCGATTTGAGGCGGCCAGCGCCACAAGTTCAGCAAAGTTTTTGGGTGAGGTAAAAGCGTGGGCTTCGCTCTGGGGTGCAATATCAGCCATATTATGATGGGCAAGGGCCGGGCCAGAACTACCTATTGGCGCATTTGCGGCCCGTGCTTGGGTTGCGCCACCTGTTGGACCTGATGTTAAAGCTTGCCCGGCGGACGCACCGGTTTGGGGTTGCTTGCTCAGCTTTTCGATCAACTCGTCCGGGGTGGGCAAATCTGTGGCATGGGCCAAACGGATCAACACCATTTCAAGGGCTTGGATTGCATTACCGCTTTGTGCAATTTCACCAAATCCGGCTTGCAGAATTTGCCATGTACGGGTCAGGGAACGCACGCCCAGTTTTGCACTCAACGCCTTGCCCCTTGTGCGCTCATCCGGGGTAAGACTTGGGTCATTGCTGGTGGATTCAACCAGTTTCATCCGCGTAACCAGATGGGTAAATTGCGCTAAATCCGAAACAATCTGCTGGGGGTCGGCTCCCGCATCATAAAGGGTACGGGTGATATCCAGCCCCTTGGCGATATCCCCTCCCATCAATGCTTCAAACAAATCAATGGATTGTCCGCGATCCGCAAGACCAAGCATCGCACGCACGCTCATGGCCTCAACTTTTCCATCCCCATGGGCGATGGCTTGATCGGTCAGAGACAGGCAATCACGCACCGAACCCTCCCCGGCGCGCACGATCATGCCCAACGCATCGGCCTCAAAGGTAATGTCTTCCTTGCCTAACAATTGTTCAAGATAATCCCCCATCACCTCAGGGGTGATACGGCGCAGGTCAAAGCGTTGACAGCGCGAAAGCACCGTCACTGGAACTTTGCGGATTTCTGTCGTGGCGAATATAAACTTCACATAGGGGGGCGGCTCTTCAAGGGTCTTGAGCAAGCCATTGAACGCCTGCTTGGAGAGCATGTGCACTTCATCGATAATATAGACTTTATAGGGGGCCGAAGCGGGGGCGTATCTCACCGAATCTATGATCTCGCGAATATCGTCAATGCCGGTATTTGAGGCTGCATCCATTTCGATGACGTCCACATGGCGTCCCTCAATAATCGCCTGACAATGTACCCCGTGCTCACCCATTTCAAGGGTGGGGCGGCGCCCCTTTTCATCTTCATAGTTGAAGGCACGGGCCAAAATTCGCGCCGTTGTGGTTTTTCCCACCCCGCGCACACCGGTGAGAATAAACGCATGGTGAATGCGCCCGGTCTTGAACGAATTGGCAAAGGTTTGCACCATGGCATCCTGACCAATTAAGCCGGAAAAATCCAAGGGGCGATATTTGCGCGCTAAAACAAGATAGGGCTCAGTTGGATTTTGTTCATCTGCCACTAGCTGTCCCCTTTGTTCAGGCGCAAAAAATTTAGAGAATCAGTTGCTTTCATATCCCTAGTATAAAAGCATAGCATCTTAGATGCGTAGCATCTAAATACGAAGCGGAAGGCTGACAACGACCCATATCAAAACTCGTTGGGGCTGCTTCCTTCCGGACCTGACCCGGTTGGCGAGAGATATGTCCGCGCCAACCTTCCTAAAGGAGTATTTGGGATATTGAGCGC
>JAJRRG010000039.1 GCA_024279675.1 Alphaproteobacteria bacterium | reverse complement strand
CATCCGCTTCACTTTGGGTCAGGATTGCACGTTCTGCATAGAGCGATCCATCAATGGGGGAGATACATTTGAGTGTTTTTGTCATGTTCGTTTCGGCTTTTCTTGTTAGGCTTTTTCAAATCCACGGGCAATTTCATATGTTGTGACGACGCGGGCAAATTCTTCCTGCTCCCAGGTTGCCGCGCGATAATAATGATCCACCACATCGTCCCCCAACGCTTCGCGCAACATCGCAGAGCCTTTTAAGGCGTCGCCCGCATCACGCAGATTGGAGGGGATATGGTCTTCGGTTTTACTCTTGTAAGCATCGCCGGAAAGGGCAGGGCCAAGCTCTAGCTTTTCTTCAATGCCCTTAAGACCCGCCGCTAACTGCGCGGCCATGGCCAGATAGGGGTTCATGTCCGATCCGCCAATACGGCACTCAACGCGCACGGATTTGGTGTTTTCCCCACAAAGCCTAAAACCTGCAGTGCGGTTGTCGACAGACCATGCGGTGCCGGTGGGGGCAAAAGTGCCCTTTTGGAAACGCTTATAGCTGTTGATATAGGGGGCCAGAAAGTAGGTATATTCAGGGGCATACTTAATCATCCCGGCCACATATTGGGCCATTAGGTCAGACATGCCATGCTTCTTGTCCGCATCATAAAATACCGAACTGCCATCTTTCCAAAGTGACTGGTGCACATGGGATGAACTGCCTACTTTGTCCGCATGCCATTTGGGCAGAAAAGTCACCGCATGGCCCTGCGCCCAAGCGATTTCTTTTACCGCATGTTTGGCAATCGTATGGTGATCGGCGCAATTGAGCGGCGCATCATATTTTATGTTCAGTTCCTCTTGTCCCGCTTCCGCTTCACCCTTGGTATTTTCGATTGGAATGCCCGCATTAAACAAATGATTGCGGATAGGGCGCATGATGTGCTCTTCCTTGGTGGTTTGCAGGATGTGATAATCCTCGTTATAGGCGCTAATCGGTTTGAGGTTAGCAAACCCTTCTGCACGGATTTCATCTAGGCTATTCTCGAACAAAAAGAACTCCAACTCGGTGGCCATCATGGCGCTTAGCCCCATGCTTTCTAGCCGCGCGATTTGTTTCTTCAAAACAGCACGCGGGGAGTGGGAAACATCCTCATGGGTATGGTGGTCAAGGACATCGCATAATACCATTGCCGTGGCGTCAAGCCATGGCACCGGGCGTAATGTTGCAAGGTCGGGCTTCATAATATAGTCCCCATATCCCCCCTCCCAGCTGGAGGAAGCATACCCGTCCGGGGTTGCCATCTCTAGGTCCGTCGCCAGCAAATAATTGCAGCAATGGGTTTCTTCATAGGCGCTATCAACAAAATGCTGGGCGTGAAAACGTTTGCCCATAAGGCGCCCTTGCATATCAACAAGACAGACCAGAACTGTGTCGATCTCGCCACTCGCGACCTGTTTTCTCAACCCGTCAAACGTCAAATTTCCAGCCATAATACCGTCCTGTAAAAAAGGGGAAACCTCGACAAATTACCGCCGAGGTAAAATATTTTCAATAAACGGCTTGCCCCAGATTTTACACCGGGGCAAGTCAAATTTTGTCTAACTGTAACGATAAGGACGGCCAGCTTTGACCATGGTCTCGTTATAATCCTTAAAGATCTGCACAACTTTGGCTTTCACTTCACTTTCTTGAGCAATTTCATCCCAGAAAGTGATTGCAGCATCTTCAACTTGTGCCCATTCTTCGTCAGGAATTGTTGTCAATTCCATTTTGGGACCATTAACCCGAAGATCGGCTTCGCCGCCCCAATACCACCATTGGCGGTAATAATGGGAACTATCAGTTGCCAGTTTTAGCAAGGTTTGCAAATGCGCTGGAAGCTCATTGTAGCGATCCATATTGGCAAAGAACGAACCAGCCCAAGCACCAGAAATATTGTTGGTGAGGAAGTAGTTGGTTACGTCCGCCCAGCCCACCGTATAATCTTCGGTGATGCCCGACCATGCGATACCATCAAGTTCGCCAGTTTGTACGGCAACTTCAATATCTTCCCAAGGAAGGGTAACTGGAACCACGCCAAACTGGGTGAGAAAACGTCCGGCAGTTGGGAATGTAAACACCCGTTTACCGCGCAAATCAGCCAGTGACCGAATTGGGTCTTTGGTTGCAAAATGGCAAGGATCCCATGAACCAGCCGAAATATGCTTTACGCCAACTTTGGAATATTCTGCATCCCAAATTTCGGCCAAACCATACTGGTTAAACAGTACAGGCACATCCAAAGAATAGCGCGACGCGAACGGAAAATACCCGCCAAATACCGTCACTTCGGTGGGTGAAGCCATCGAATCATCATCGGACTGAACAGCATCCAATGTGCCGCGCTGCATAGCCCGGAACAATTCTGAAGTTGGCACCAGCTGATCGGCAAAGAACAACTCGATTTCCATTTCCCCATTGGCGGCCTTGTTAAAAGCATCAATGGCTGGCTTGATAACGTGGGCGGCGAGCGCTGGACCCGCATAGGTCTGCATCCGCCACTTGATCATCGATTGTGCATGAACCGCAGGAGCCGAAAGTGCGGCTGCGCCCGTTGCTGCGCCGGCGACACCGGCTTTTTTCAGGAAACTACGTCTG
>JAJRRG010000038.1 GCA_024279675.1 Alphaproteobacteria bacterium | reverse complement strand
CAGCCATTCCAATGACCCAAGTGTTGATATTGCCTATGCCAAGGCTTTGGCCTCTGATGCGCGATTTGAGCAAGCCCTCAACGTTATTAACAACACAATCCGCCCGGAAAATCCCGATTGGAATGCCCTATCGGTCAAAGGTGCTATTTTAGATCAATTGGGCCAAAATCAACAGGCGCGGACCCTCTACCAACAGGCTATGATTTTGGCACCCAACGAAGCATCGCTTGAAGCAAATTTGGGCTTGTCTTACGCCATGACTAGTGAATTGAGCCGAGCTGAAACTCACTTACGCGCCGCACAACGCAAGAGTGGCGCAAATTCACGCATTCGACAAAATCTGGCCCTTGTACTTGGGCTTCAGGGGCGTTTTGATGAAGCACGCGCCATCTATCTTTCAGAACTCCCTGCGGATCAGGTAGAGGCGAATATGGCCTATATCCGTGCATTGCTTACACAACAAAACAGATGGGACGCGATTGAGGGTTCTAGTTAAAACCTCTTTGAGTATTATCCCGACCAAATAAAAATGCCCGCATTTAAACAAAGCGGGCATTTTAGTATGCGTTATCAAAATTTTCGCGGCAAGAACGCAACAAAATGACCTAAAAACCAATACCGCCATTGGCGACGACTTTGATAATCGCCGGGGAAATGATCACGATAAACAATACAGGTAAGAAGAAAACAATCAGCGGCACTGTCATTTTCGGCGGCAAGGAAGCTGCCTTTTTTTCCGCAGCCATCATGCGTTCCTCACGGCCCTCTTCGGCCATAACCCTAAGGGCTTGCCCCACGGATGTGCCATATTTATCCGCCTGGATAAGCGCCGTCATTACTGAACGCACTGAATCAAGATTTGTGCGGTTTGCCATATTTTCATACGCTTGGGAACGGCTTTCAAGAAATGAGAGTTCCGCTTTGGTCAAGGTCAACTCTTCAGACAGTTCCGGGCTTTGTTGTCCCATTTCAGCCGCAACCCTTTGGATGGCGTGCTCGATAGACATACCCGCCTCAACACAAAGCAACATCAAATCCAAGGTATCAGGCCAGGCCTTGCGAATGGATTGCTGGCGTTTGACAATCTTATTTTTCAGCAAAATTACCGGCAGGTAGGAACCCGCCAAGCCGATGGCCAGCGAATATAGGGCGATCATATAAAGGGGTCGATCGGGCATCGTCACAAACCCGAGATACAAAAATGCCAGTACAAACAGAATTATCGGCGTAGCAAAACGCATGAATAGGTACTGGGTCAAATGAGAGGGTGAACGATACCCCCCTTGCGCCAATTTCATTACTGTTTTGTCATCGACAAAGGCTTTGCGCAAATCAAGGGAATCCACCGTGCGTCGAACCACAGTTTTGCTTTCGGCGGCACGCAATGTACCCCCGTTACTTTGCTTGGCCTCTCGGCCACGTAAACGGGCCATTTCTTCGGCGCGCATACGCTCACGCTCAACAGCCACGCGTTTTATTCTTGTTTTGAGTTCCGAACGCTCAAAGAATTGCGAGCCGAATGTAAATACAACTGCGGCGGCTGAAACTGCGGCAAATATTGCAATCAGAAAGCCCGGATCAGTAAGTAATTTAAGAAAATTCATCCCGGCTCCTAATAATCAAACTGAATCATACGGTTCATGATAAAAATGCCCATGGACATCATAAAGACAGCAACACCCAGCATGATATTGCCCAATGGCATGGTGATAAGGGGCAAAAGATATGCGGGAGTTACAAAACTAACCAAGGTCGCCACAACAAAGGGCAAAGACCCAATAATATAGGCCGAAGCTTTCGCCTCCGACGACATGGCCTGAACCTTGGCCTGCATTTTTTTGCGATCGCGCAATACCCGCGCCAGATTAGTCAAAGCTTCAGACAGGTTGCCCCCGGCCTTTTGCTGAACGGAGATCACAACGACAAAGAAATTCACTTCAGACAGCGGCAAACGTTCATAAATCAAGGCCACAGCCTCTTCAGTGGATTGCCCCATTGTTTGGGCGTTGACCACGTGGGCAAACTCGGTGCGCACCGGCTCTTTTGCCTCTTTGGCCACAACACGCAAGGAATCGTTGAGGGGCAGACCGGTCTTAACACCCCGAACAATTGCTTCCACAGCATTGGGAAACTCATTCACAAATGCTTTGCGATATTTTTTTCGCCGACGTCCCAGATACATTCTGGGAAGCAAATAGGCACCCGCCAGAGCAAAAACTACCGTATATAAAATGGAAACCCCAAGCAGGAATAACAGGACAAAAATTATCCCACCCAAAATAAGAGAGTTTCGTATAAACCCCGCTTTGGATACTTTCATCCCCGCTTGGTAGAGTTGAAGTTGCAAAGGAATTTTTTTCTTCTTGCTTTGCGCATTTTTGGCCTGATCTGCAATGGACTGAACCATGTCCTTGCGGCGCTGTTCTCTGTTCCTATTCGCTAAATCATCGGGGTTCTTGAACTGCTCCGCGTGGTTGATCGCTTTTACCCGCTTATCCGCACGACCAGATACAGCCATAGAGGGAACAAAAGCAACCCCAAGGGCGCCGATACAAATAAATACTAAAATCCCCAAGATGAGAGGTGACATATGTTTTCCCCCTTAAGCGGATTGTGGATTGTCAATGTTGGCATCTTCAAGCGCCCGAACCAAAGCTGCT
>JAJRRG010000037.1 GCA_024279675.1 Alphaproteobacteria bacterium | reverse complement strand
GCTTGCCTCAACCTGAACAACAGATTTAGCCTCAAGAGCTAAATCAAACAAAGCACTGGCATAAGGCCGGGCAATATGTGCAAGAACTGAACTTGGCGCGCTCAAAGCTGATAAACCCCTACAATTGGTGCGGTTAACAAACTTTGCTTTCAATCAGAACCCAGTTTTTAGTCCGGATAAAAGCATTATTTGTCGTGCAAAAATCAAACATACTTGAAAAGGTAACACATGCCACCCCACAAGTTAAAATCCGCGCTCCCTCTAGCACGCCTTTCCAAGGCCACGCAAGCGGTTGGCGCAGGTTTTTCATGATTCTCGCCCCTATTCGTTTTCTGTCTGGTAAATCTGGCACAGGGCCATTCAGAAAAACAACCTCTTTTCCCTGTGTTTTGAAGCAAAAATAACGACTAAGGCGCTGAAAATAAAACACAAAAAAGGCGGCATACAATGCCACCCGATATTCTAACTTCAATTGGATATAATTCTAGGCGCTATCTTTGGATGAACCAGAAAGTGCAACCGGCTTGGGGCCAAAACTATTTTCCCGCGCGTGTAGGCTCTTTAATGTCGACTTGGTATCTCGAGATTGTTTAAAAATGACACGTCCCGCCTCACCAAAAACTGTAACAAGCGTCTGCTGATCGCAAGTGGAGGCAATATGAAGCGCCAGTTCGTGCAAATGGGTTTTACCATAACAAAATTGGCAAATTCTTGCCTTTTGCAAAGCGGGCAACTGCGCAACCACCTCAATGGCGGCGGCAGGCGCATCGGCGCTCAGATGAACAAGTTCTTTCTCGTCGATGGGGCACGAACCCTCATTCGGCGCAATAGATTTTGAAGCAAGCACGGTTCCAATCCTTTTTATAACAGCGTGCCTAACTTACCTCCAATGTATAAACACATAGTTAATGCCCATTAACCATGTTTCTTAATGTATTGCTTGAGATGCATTTGATTTATATCTGGTGGCGTTTCATGTTCCGTGATGTCCATGACACATGCCATGATCACTTAAAGCCGCAATAACAGAACAATCCCCAATCGTGCCGCCACTACAAGATTGTGCGATTCGCTCAAGCTCAACCTCAAGGGATTTTAAGCGAGCGATACGATTTCGCACATCCTCCAGATGCGTCTGGGCAATCATGTTGGCCACCTTACAATCCTGTTCCGGTTCAGAACTAAGCGCCACAAGTTCCCGCACCGCCCCCGTCGACAAACCCAGATCGCGCGCATGGCGAATAAATCTAAGGCGGTCAAGATGTTCACGGGCATAGCGTCGCTGATTGCCCGCGCTCCTATCTGGAAGTGGCAACAGGCCTTCAGTCTCATAATAACGAATGGTTGTGACTTTTACCCCGGTTTGACGCGATAATTCCCCGATTGACAAATATGTAGGTGCGCTCTTTGTCGTTGCATCAGAACCAAGTGTTCCATTGTTTTGCTCGTGCATTACCATCAAATCCTCAGCCTATAGTTACTATAGATATAGAACAAAAACCCGCACATGCAACCCGGTGTCAAAAGATGGAAATAGGATTTGATGCCGATGTTTTTTCAAAGCCAACGGCGAAGTTTTTGCCGCAAGCGACAATTCTGAACGAAAGTTAGAAGCGGTCTGGATCAACGGACATGGGGGATTGGGAGGGGCTGGCCGCTCCACTTGTGGGACCTGTATTCTCTTCATGCCTATTTTTGATCACAACACGAATAACAACCGCCATAAATATCAAGAACAACAATGCAACCACACCGATACCAACAAATAACCAATTCACAGCATTTCTCCCAAATCTCTTTTCAAATGACGTCAATGTAAACTTTTGCACAAAAGAGGCGTGTCGCCAAATCAACGCGCACCGCCCTCAAGACAAAGCGGTTACAATCTTTTCGCTTAAAACATCAACGTCCACCGAAGCGGATTCAACAAACACCGGCCCTTGATGTTGTTCAATATCCGCCATTATACTTGGCCGAGTATGATCTTTAAACTGCCAGATGATATTAAACTGTTGTCTGAAGGCTAAAATTTCAGGGCAATTATCTGGCATTTCCGGTCGACTTTGAAAGAGGTAACGACCATTCCGCAACATCGACCTTCTAAGAGAAGTCAGCCGATCAACATCCAGAAAAATAATAACATCGGCTAACTTGCGGATGCGCGATGAAACCCCCTCGATTATCCAGTCTGACCGGCTGGCCAATTCCGTTTCCATGGCGGCGCGCACTGACTTTTCAGTCCTTTGCCAACCAGATTGCCAAACAATTTTATCAAGACCAAATACCGGAAAATTCAACTTGCCACCCAATTGACCGGCAAGTGTGGTTTTTCCAGAACCCGAATTTCCTGTAATATGAATTTTCACTATACATTCCAAAATTTATTCTAAATCTTTTTTGTACACATGTCATTTACCCGATAACCGGTGCCCACTTATCGGTGACATGCTCTAGTAAAAACTCACCGGATCAATATCAATTTGCACCCTTAAATTGCCCGTCACCTTATCTGCACCGGCCAGCCAGAACCGCACATAGCCGGACAGATCAAACCCCTTGGTGCTCTGGGCTAAAAGCCGCACCCTGTGACGTCCCCGCACCATGGCCACCGGCGCGTCCACCGGCCCATATAGCTTAAGCCCCTCATCGCCCTTGGGGGCGACGCTCAACAAATGACGCGCATAATTGAGCGCCACATCATGTTCATTGGCAGAAATGATCAATGCCGCAAGGCGACCAAAGGGGGGCAATCCCCCTTCCTCGCGGGTTTTGAGTTCATGGGCATAAAACCCCTCCCTGTCCCCTTTTACCATGGCTTGCATCACGGGATGATCGGGGTGGTAGGTTTGTAAAAAACCCCGCCCTTCTTTTGCCGCGCGTCCTGCCCGTCCGGTCACTTGTGTGAGGAGCTGAAAGGTTTTTTCCGCCGCTCTGGGATCCCCATGGGCCAGTCCCAAATCCGCATCCAGCACCCCCACCAAGGTCAGTTTTTCAAAATGATGGCCCTTGGCCACCAGCTGCGTGCCAATGATCAAATCATATTCCCCCGCCGCAATTTCGGCAAAGCGTTCCCTGATTTGCGCGTTTGTTCCCATGTCCGACGACAATATTACCCGACGCGCATCGGGAAAACGCACCGCAACCTCCTCGGCGATCCGCTCAATCCCCGGCCCAATAGGCACCAGAGAATCCTTAGCCCCACATGAACCACAAGAATTTGGCCGCCGGATCTCATGGCCACACTAATGACAGGCCAATACCCCCCGGAAACGATGCTCGACCAACCACGCCGCACAATCGGGGCATTGATATTGATGCCCGCACTGCTTGCAAAGGGTGAGCGGCGCATAGCCCCGCCGGTTCAGGAACAACAGCGCCTGCTCTCCCCGCTCAATGGTCGCAAAAACCTCCCGCGCCAATCTTGGGGAAATCCATGAGCCTTTTTCCGGGCCCTCCTCGCGCATATCTATGGTTTCAATATTGGGCAAAGCAGTGCCTGAATGGCGCTCTTTGATCAACACATGGGCATAGCGCCCCTGATTGGCATTATTGCGGCTTTCCACCGAGGGGGTGGCCGAGGATAAAATAACTCGAGCGCCCGCAAGGCTAGCCCTGACGATTGCCATATCCCGCGCATGATAATTCACCCCGTCCGATTGTTTATACGCCCCATCATGCTCCTCATCCAAAACAATCATACCCAGATTATGAAAGGGCAGGAACAGGGCTGACCGCGCCCCAACAACCGCCTGAACTTCGCCCTTAAGGACGGCGCGCCATACTTTGGCCCGTTGGGCCGGGGTCATATCCGAGTGCCACTCCGCCGGACGCACCCCAAACCGGGCCGTAAACCGATCTAAAAATGAATGGGTCAAAGCAATTTCAGGTAGTAAAATCAACGCCTGTTTACCTGCGCGCAAAATATCAGCAACCGCTTCAAAGAAAATCTGAGTTTTGCCCGAACCCGTCACCCCGTCAAGCAAAGTAACTGTCTGGCCTTTTTTGAGCCCAATAGCCATATCGGTTAGGGCTTGAGCCTGATATGGATTAAGTTTGGCGGGCGCAAAATCAGGGTTTGGCGGCTCAACCAGCTTTGGGGGAGGTAATTCAATCCTGTCCAAACTTCCCTGTTTTACCAGCCCCTCAATAACACTTGCCGACACACCGCTTTCGCCAATGAGCGCCGCTTTGCCCCACGCCATACCGTCACTGACAACATCTAATACCCTTGTTCGCGCATTGGTCATACGCTCCGGCTCGAAGCCACTGAACTGATAGCCGATGATGGGGCGTGGCGGATCAAGTGCCTCACGGGAGCGAAGAACAGCCCGAAGTACCATCCCGGGCTTGGCCAGCGTATAACGGGCTACCCAATCCACAAGTTTGAGCAATTCCTCACTGAGGGGGGGGACATCAAAACAATGTTCAATATCCTTTAGCCTGTTATGGGCGTGCTTGTCCTTTGGCGCACCCCACACGACGCCAAGTGTCGGGCGCGGCCCCAATGGTACAATGACGATCGAGCCCCGTTGCACGCGCATACTTGCCCCAACACGATAGGAATATGGGCCATCAACCGCCACCCCAACCATAACGGCAACAATCTCACCCGCCTCAAAGAATCGATTTTCTTCATCCATGGGATCAAGTTTAAGTCGATTGCGAAATAAATCCATCCGCTATTTGTATTTTCGTAAAACCTTTTCGTGTATCTTGGCAGCATGAGTGATTTTGCCTTTTCCTGCGATAAAGCCTGTAACGCCCAGATTGTTGGCTGGCTAAACACATTGTCATCCCTCAGACGTCTGTCCTCAAAATCTGTCGAGGCCTACCAACGCGATCTGAGCCAATTTATCACATTTCTTTCCGAGCACAGGGGTGAATTAGTTACCTTAAAAGTCCTGCAGGATTTACGCCCCCTGGATGCACGCGCCTTCATGGCCATGCGCCGCAATAAAGGGATCGGCACTCGTTCTCTGGCGCGGCAGATTTCGGCTCTAAGGAATTTCTTCACCCATTTACAGCGTCAGGATCTGATCTCCAATCAGGTGTTTCATTTACTCAAATCCCCCAAAATTCCACGCGCCTTACCCAAAGCATTGACCCCTCAAGAGGCCCTAAAAACCATTTCTACAACAAACGACCTGGAAGCAACCCCATGGATCGCAGCCCGCGACATGGCCGTGTTGTCCCTATGCTATGGGGCCGGTTTGCGTATCGCCGAAGCCCTAAGCATTCGGGGGGCAGATTTGGGAACCTCATCCTTGCGCGTTACGGGCAAAGGGGGAAAAACCCGCCTTGTGCCTCTTATTGATAATGTTCAAGAATGCATTCAAACTTATGTTAAAACTTCCCCTTTCAAGCTGGCGAGCCACGAGCCCATATTTCGAGGTGTTCGCGGGGGCGTTCTTTCCCCCCGTCTTATTCAAAAACGTATGGTGCAATTACGCAGCGCCCTTGGCTTGCCCCCCTCCGCCTCCCCCCACGCCTTAAGGCATTCCTTTGCGACCCATTTACTGGGGAACGGTGGGGATTTGCGCACAATTCAAGAACTTTTAGGCCACGCGTCCCTCTCTAGTACACAAATCTATACGGACATTAATAGTGCACATTTGTTGGCAGAATTTCAAAAGGCCCATCCCCGCGCTTAAATATGAAAAATGCAAAAGAAAAACAGGCCCTAGTCCAAACTTACTATATACTGGGAAACCAATCTCGTCACAATTTATCAACTTTCTGGGTCTACAGATTAATCACTGGGGTTGCTATTGATACGCAGTCCAACAACAGATTTTCTAGGAGAAAAACATGAACTTTTCAAAGAAAGCCCTGACATTGGGGCTAGCACTTGCCTTTTTCGCCCCACTTAGCGTTGCTCCAGCCTTTGCCGTTGATTTTGGCAACAATTCCAGCCAATGGGCCTATGATGGCGAATGCGATGATCCCCGTTTTGTTGGCGCCGGCATGGATGAAATCCTTCTAGACGAGGATGCCTATGCGGATGCTGCCGATTGCCGGGCACTTTACCAAAAAGGTATTATTCAACTTCGTGGGGGCAGCACAAAAACTGTCAGCAGTGGTAACTTTGGCGACAACGCAAGCCAATGGTCCTATGATGGGGAATGTGACGATCCAAGATTTACCGGCCCAGGTGTCGATGAAATTCTTTTGGACGAAGATCGTGGCCATGATGCCGCCGATTGCCAAGCATTATATAACAATGGGCAAATCCGCTGGAAATAGTTTATAGCACCAAACAACAATCCTATTCCGGCAGCCCATATTCAGGGGGCCGGAATTTTTTCGAAAAAAAGCACTTTACATAACGTCCTGCGCAATCAACCATTGGTCAACGGGTTAATCTACAAACATGGGGCATTCATTCTTAATGAAAAAGATTTTATACCGCACATTCTTCGTGTTACTTTTGGCATTACCCGTATCAATCACACCCGCATTGGCCATAGATTTTGGCGATAATTCCGGCACATTCACCTATGATGGCGAATGCGATGATTTACGTTTTTCCGGCCCTGGTGCATCGGGTACCGACAGCGCGACAAACCTGATGCGTGATGCATATGATTGCCGCGAGCTTTATAATTCGGGCAATGTTTATCTTAATAACAATATTGAGGTATCTGAACCATCATATACTAGTTCCGATGACGATGATTTTTACGATTCCGAATGGAAAGAAAGCGACTTTGGCAACAATTCCTCCGATTATGCCTACAACGGAGAATGCGACGACCCCCGTTTTCAAGGATGGGGCATGGCAGATATTTTAGTGGACCAAGATGCGGGCGCTGATGCCTTTGATTGTTTCACTCTATTTTCCCAAGGGGACATAGATTGGAATTAAACGAACCTTTATATGCGCACTAAACAGGTCTTTAACGCCCCCGCAGGCAACTTACTCACGGGTTACCTAATCGGCGGACTGGGCGCGTCCTTTTTTGCCACCAAGGGCATTGTTATTAAACTAGCGCTCATCGAGGGTGTTGGTGCCATTACAACATTGACATGGCGCATGATTATTGCCGTGCCCATTTTCATCCTTATTGGCTGGCTAGGCTATCGCAACAGAAAATCAAAAAACCCGGATTTCCATATTCGACGCGCCGCCCTTATAAAAACTATCGGAGTTGGCATGCTGGGCTATTATTTCGCCTCCTATCTAGATTTTGCTGGCCTTGAATATATCACCGCCCAACTTGACCGGCTTATTCTCATGACTTCCCCCATTTTTGTGGTGCTGATCCTGGCTGTGATAAACAAAAAACCCCTTAGCCCAAAAAAACTCACTGCGCTTGTCTTGAGCTATGGGGGATTAGCGTTGATTTTCTGGCAGGATCTAGGTCTGGATGGCGCAAGTGTTATCACCGGATCTCTTTTGGTTTTAGGGGCCGCTATTGCCTATGCAATCTATCAAATTTTGGCAAAATCTCTCATTGATGAAATGGGAGCGCGCCTGTTCACCTCCATCGCCATGAGCGCTGCGGGGGCCGTTGTCATGGTTCAATTTGCCCTGACCCACTCCCTTGACGACCTTATCGTCAGTCAATCAGCCATGTGGTTAATGTTGGCAATGGGAACTGTTTCAACAGTTCTTCCAGCCTACCTTATAGCCACAAGCATCGGCATAATCGGCTCAGGCCCCACCGCAGTGATTGGAAATATCTCCCCGCTTGTCACGATTGCCCTGGCGGTCAGTATATTAGGAGAGGTTTTCTCCCCCTGGCATGCGGCAGGTGCCGCCATGGTGTTGATTGGCATCTATTCATTTACCCAAACGAAAGATTAAGTCGATAGAACTTTCTCCAATAATTACAAATTGACTTTTACCTGCCACAAAGAAATCACAATACCAAGATAGTAAAATAGAACCTACGATGAGGCTTTTGGGGCCTTAATCTGTATCATGCATCGTTTCAGGAGGGACATCCGTGTCATTTTTTAATCTCTTTAAAAATAAAATGTTTCAATTCAGTGCGTCCGCACTCACCATTTCATCATTGCTAATTCTCCCCGCCAACGGCCAAACCCACAGCACCCAAATAAACGGGGCCAAAGGTCAACTTGCCGCCGCCAAAAGTATTGCGCAAACGACTGAAATTGATGGCATCGATTTTGGTGACGATAGCTCCCAGTGGTCTAATGACGGCGAATGCGATGATCCCCGCTTTATTGGTGATGGCACAGCGGTAGATATGGAAGATATTGACCTTGGCCGTGATGCCACAGATTGCTCGACCCTATATCAGGCTGGCGCGGTTACCCTCAAGCCAGAACCAGGCGATATCGTCGATGGTATTGATTTTGGTGACAATACGTCCCAGTGGTCTAATGACGGCGAATGCGACGATCCGCGCTTTGGTGGCGCAGGGGTCGACGATATGTTGCTTGATGAAGACATGGCCCATGATGCCAACGATTGTAAAAGCCTGTTTCTTGAAGGCACCATTCAATATTTGGGCGACGATCCCAACATGGAAATGCTCGAATTTGATGGTATTAATTTCGGCGATAACACATCGCAGTGGAATTCAGACGGGGAATGTGATGATCCGCGCTTTTCCGGCACCGGCATGGCACAACAATTAGTTGAAGCCGACCTTGCCCATGATTCCCAGGATTGCCTGGCACTATATAAAGATGGCTCCATTACCTTGAATATGGATAACCAATCTACCCCCAATACAAGTTCTATAGACTTTGGCGATGACAGCTCCGAATGGTCAAACGACGGGGAATGCGATGATCCACGCTTTGCAGGGGAAGGCGTTGCCGGGTTATTGCTTGAAGCAGATTTAGGCCGCGATGCCACCGATTGTTCTGCCCTGCTTGAAGCGGGTAAAATCTATCTTGTGGGCAATGGAGGGGAAGTTCCTGTTACCGGTCAGGTGGACTTTGGTGACGATAGTTCCCAATGGTCAAATGATGGCGAATGTGATGACCCCCGCTTTGCGGGAGCCGGTGTTGCAGAAACCCTACTTGACGTTGATCTAGGGCATGACGCCTCAGATTGCCGGGCCCTGTTTCAGGCCGGAACAATTCAACTTGCTGGTGGTTCAAGCACCGTGACTCAAGAAACGGGGCATTCAAACTTTGGTGACGATAGTTCCCAATGGGCCAATGATGGCGAATGTGACGACCCACGTTTCATTGGCGAAGGCATGGCCGGGCAACTATTAGCACAAGATATTGCCCGCGATGCCAGTGATTGTCAGGCCTTGTTTGACGCTGGAAACATTGCGTTTATCAACGCATCCAATGTCGATTTTGGTGATGATAATTCCCGCTGGCCCAATGACGGGGAATGCGATGATCCACGCTTCTTCGGAGAAGGTTCCGCTGTAAAACTTGACCCGAACGGATTTGGTCATGACGCCACCGATTGCCAGACACTATTGGCCTCCGGAGGTGTAGAATTTGTTGGCGGCTACCTAACCGTTGTTACGCCAGACAACATTCCAGCAATGGATGTCACCCCTGCAACTCAAATCGATACATCAATTGATTGGGGCGACAACACATCCCAGTGGGCAAATGACGGGGAATGTGATGATCCAAGGTTCTCAGGTGAAGGGGTAGCGGATATCCTGTTGGATGATGACAAAGGCCGTGATGCCAATGATTGTCAGGCTTTGTTCGACGCCGGCCAGATTGAGTTTAACACAAGTTCAAATATCTCAAGGTTCCATTCTACCGGTTTTGAATTTGGGAATGACACATCTGAATACGCCAACAATGAGATATGTGATGACCCTCGATTTGGCGGGCCGGGTGCTGACCCTATCCTGCTTCCTGAAGATACAGGACGCGATGCCAGTGATTGTAAAACCCTGTTCCGTGCAGGGCAGGTTTCCCTTATTTCTAATCTGATGATTTCCTTTGGGGATGACGATTTCGCAAACGCCAATGATGGCCAATGTGATGATGCACGATTTGCGGGTAAAGCCATGGCTCAAACTTTGCTGGATGCGGGTATTCGCCATGACGCCAGCGACTGTCAGGCAGCCTTTGCACGCGGTAAAATTTATTTCGGCGAAGATGGTCACATTGATTTTGGGGGTAATTCCTCAGACTGGGCCAACGACAATGAATGCGATGACCCTCGTTTTTCCGGCCCCGGAAGCTCGGCTTCTCCCTCCGATGACAATCTAATGAACGATGCCAATGATTGCCGTACCCTTTATCGCAATGGACGAATTTTTCTGTTGCCCGACAATGGTTTGTCTTTACCAATTAACTTTGGGGACGATAGCAACCAGTGGGCCAATGACGGGGAATGTGATGATCCACGCTTCTCTGGAAATGGCATGGCTGCTGAATTGCTCGACGAAGACATGGGCCACGACGCTAGTGACTGCCAAATGCTCTTGAACAATGGAGAAATCCAATTTGGTTCCGAGCCCGCATTTAACACCAAGCAAAAAGGTGCAAGCGATTCCGATACTTCCTTCTTTGAGTATGGGGATGATAGCTCCCAATGGTCAAATGACGGGGAATGCGACGATCCCCGTTTTGCCGGCACCGGCATGGCAAGCATTTTGCTGGACGAAGACATCGCCGGTGACGCGACAGATTGTCGAGCATTGGTCGAGGCGGGACAAATCACTATCATTGCAGAGGGTGCGCCATCTGACACAGGCGGCATGTCCCCCAGCAGGGATCTTGGCGACAATACATCCTTTTTCGCCAATGATGGGGAATGTGATGACGATCGTTTCACCGGGCCTGGAATGGCCCAACCTCCTTTGACTGATGAGCATCGCGGTCGTGACGCCAACGATTGTCAGGCCGCTCTGGATCTGGGTACCATCACCCCCATTTTGGGCAGTGCCACAACACCCGCAAATTCTGAGGGAACCGCAGAACCGGCTGATCCCAGCGCTTCTATAAATCAAAACGGGATTGAATTTGGTGACAATTTAAGCATCTTCGCCCGCGACAACGAGTGCGATGATCCCCGCTTTACTGGGCCTGGCACAATCGCTGGTTCAAGTGATGACCACGTGTCCCACGATGCCGATGATTGTCTCGCCGCATACAATGCGGGCGCAACATTTGACGATGTGCCCCCAGATACAACGCCTTTTCAAGACCCCAATGCCACGGATGATGGACGCATTTCCCATTCAGGTATCGACTTTGGCGATGATAATGGAGACTGGGCCAATGATGGCACATGCGATGACCCTCGCTTTTCCGGACCCGGCGTAGCTGATCTGTTATTACCCGCAGACGAAACCCATGACGCAAGCGATTGTTCGGCCCTGTTTCTTGACGGGCAGGTGCAAATTGCAGATATGAACAGCACGGATGATACAGCGGACGCAAATTCTGAAATCGATCCAACAAACAGCGCTGCAGCACTGGACTTTGGCGACAACAATTCACTCTTTGCCGATGATAACGAGTGTGATGATGATCGCTTTACCGGCGCTGGCATGGCCCCAGCACCATTGTTTGAAGGGCATCGCAACCATGATGCCAACGATTGTGAAGCCTTGTTTAATGACGGGAAAATCAGCCTCGCTCAATAAAAGCGAAAAGACTTCCTACTAACATCATCCAAAAACAAGGGCCGGTATCTATTTCAGATACCGGCCCTTTATAATAATCACGTTTCTAGAATTGCCTACATATGGATTGCGCCATCCCCACAGGCCATTGCTGCCTCGCGAACAGCCTCAGACATTGTTGGATGCGCATGGCAGGTACGTGCCAAATCTTCAGCCGCCCCGGAAAATTCCATAAGCACTGCAATTTCATGGATCATTTCACCGGCCCCATGGCCTACAATATGGCCCCCAAGCACGCGATCCGTTTTAGCATCAGCCAGAATTTTTACAAAACCCTCTGAAGCCAGCATAGCCTTTGCACGACCGTTGGCGGAAAAAGGAAATTTCCCAACCTTATAGTCAATACCCTCACCCTTGAGGTCTTCTTCGGTTTTGCCCACGCTGGCAACTTCCGGGGTCGTATATATAACACCGGGGATGACAGCATAATTCACATGACCCGCTTGTCCGGCCATAATCTCAGCCAAAGCCACACCCTCATCCTCGGCCTTGTGCGCCAACATTGGGCCCTCAATCACATCGCCAATGGCATAGATATTGGGCACATTAGTTTGATAATGCCCGTCGGTTTTAATGCGACCCCGCTCATCAGTTTGCACGCCAATGAGTTCAAGTCCCAAACCTTGGGTAAACGGAACCCGGCCAATCGCAACTAGCGCAATATCCGCCTCCAGCACTTGCGTATCACCACCCTTGGCTGGCTCAATACTCACCTTGAGGCCCTTAGGGGTTTTTTCAATGCCGGTGACCTTATGCCCCAGTTTGAAATCAAAGCCCTGTTTCTTTAGCATACGTTGGAATTGCTTGGTCACATCGGTGTCCATACCCGGCAAAATACGATCCAAAAATTCAACCACGGTAACTTTGGCGCCCAGCCGTTGCCAGACCGAACCTAGTTCAAGCCCGATAACACCGGCCCCCACAATAATGAGATGCTCGGGGACTTTGTCCAAAGACAAAGCTCCGGTTGAGGTAACCACCTGTTTCTCGTCGATTTCAATCCCGGGTAGATTTGCGCTCACAGAACCCGAAGCAATGACAATCCTGTCCGTTGCAATTGTAACAGCTGCTCCTTTTTCCGGGGTTACAATCACCTGATTGGCCGCCCCGATTGAGCCAATACCCCGAAATACGGTGATCTTGTTTTTCTTGAAAAGATAGTCAATGCCAGTCGTATTGCCCTCAACTACCTTATCCTTATGGGTAAGCATTTGCGGCAAATTTAACCGTGGGCCATCCACATCAATTCCTAATGCATCAAAATTATGCCCAGCCTCAGCAAACATTTCACTGGCATGTAGCAGGGCCTTGGAAGGGATGCACCCGATGTTGAGGCACGTGCCCCCATGGGTTGCCCATTTTTCAACAACGGCAACCTTAAGACCCAATTGAGCGGCCCGAATGGCGCAGACATAGCCACCAGGACCCGTGCCAATAATTGTTACGTCAAACTTATCCGCCATAATTTTTGCCCCTTAAGCAATATCAATGAATTCAGGAATGACCACAAAGGGCCACAAACCACTATTATTCCTTTTGCGCCACCGCAAGCTTGAGCGCCAGCAAAATCAACGCAAGACCTGTTGCCCGGTTAAACCAGACCCCCAATCGATAAAAGCCAGCCCGAACTTTTGGTGTCGTAAAAAACAACGAAACCAATGTAAACCACACGAACAGTAAGCCAGACATTGCGCCAAAGTATATGGCTTTGTCCAAAATCGGCGTTGCAACACTCACTAGAGTTGAGAACAACGCCAAAAAAAACAGCGCCGCCTTAGGGTTAAGTAAGTTGGTCAAAAACCCTATACCAAAAGCCTTGCCAGCCCCCATATCTTCACGACTTATCGTATCAATATTCTTAGGAGCGACTGGGGGTGGTGCCATGATGGCTTTAATACCGAGCCAGATTAAATAGGCCGCCCCGGCATATTTTAGGAATGAGAAGAGAACAATAGATTGAGAAATAATCAGCCCCAACCCCAGTAATGTATAGGTGCCATGCACAAGAATTGCCGCCGCTATCCCCGCACTGGTATAAATTGCTGGCCTACGTCCATGGGCTATGGATTGCCGTAAAACCATCGCAAAGTCGGGGCCCGGCGATATAGCACCGATGCTAAAGGCTCCAACGATTGTGATGAACTCAATCCAATTAAACCCATCTGTAAAACCACTTGCAATTTCTGGCATGCAAAATTCCTATCTTTGGGTTAGGGCAAGGCGCAGGCCAAGGCCAGCAAAAACCAGCGCGGTTGTTGTGCGCATCCACCCCATAATTTTGGCGTTGCCCAAAACTTTGTCTCCCGCCCAAGCCGCAAACAGCCCATAAATAACAAACACAACAAATGTCATCAGCATAAATATGCCCCCTAAAAATAACATTTGCCAAAGCGCTGTTTCGGAACCCAAGGGAACAAATTGCGGCAAAAATGCCAAAAAGAATATGGAGAGCTTGGGGTTTAGGATATTGATCAAGACCCCGGTGCGCGCCACCCCAGTTAAGGAACGTTTCACCCCATCGCTCTTAAAACTAAGCGGCCCACGTTCCTTATAGGTCTGCCAGGCCAGATAAATCAGATAGGCGGCCCCGGCATACTTCAGCCCCTGAAACAACACGGCGCTGGCGTGCAATATCGCCGCCAATCCAAGCACTGATGCCAGAATATGGGGCACAATTCCAAAGGTGCACCCAAAGGCCGCCGCCATGCTGGCCATGCGCCCACGCGCCAATCCGGTGGCAACAGTATAAACAACACCCGTGCCCGGGATCAGCACCACGATGAAAGCCGTGATTATAAATTCCAGAGAAACCACCTTAAAGATCCAAAACCAAGCGTTGCGGATCCTCAAGGCTTTCCTTAATTCGCACGAGGAATGTCACAGCTTCTTTGCCATCCACAACCCGATGATCATAGCTCAAGGCCAGATACATCATGGGACGGATAACCACCTGTCCATCGATTGCCATTGGACGCTGTTGGATTTTATGCATGCCTAAAATACCGGACTGGGGAGCATTCAAAATTGGCGTCGACATAAGTGAGCCATAAACTCCGCCATTGGAAAGGGTAAACGTCCCCCCCTGCATATCAGCCATCGACAGCTTGCCGTCCCGTGCCGCGCGGCCTAAGCGACCAATTTCTTGCTCGATTTCAGCGATCGACATTTGATCAGCGTCGCGCACAACAGGCACCACAAGGCCTTTTTCCGTGCCAACAGCAACCCCGATATGTGCATAGTTCTTATACACCAGATCCGTACCATCAACTTCGGCATTTACACTGGGAATTTCCTTAAGTGCATGGGTCACCGCCTTGCAAAAGAAACCCATAAAGCCAAGTTTAACCCCATGCTTTTTCTCAAACAATTCCTTATAATTTTTGCGCAGATCCATCACCGGGCCCATGTCCACCTCGTTAAAGGTAGTCAGCATGGCCGCAGTATTTTGTGCATCCTTTAAACGCCGGGCAATGGTTTGGCGCAACCGGGTCATACGGACACGCTCTTCGCGCGACGCATCATCAGCTGGGGAAGGCGCCCGTTTGGGCGCGGCGGGAGCTGGTGCAGGCGCGGGAGCAACTTTGGAAGCCGCAGGCGTTGCCGCACTTGCAACCGCGGCCACAACATCTTCTTTCAACACCTGCCCATGTTTACCAGACCCTGAGACCTGATCTGTTTTGATGTCATTCTCTTTCATCATTTTTGCAGCGGAGGGACTAGGTGCCGAAGCACTCGACACTACAGCAACAGCTGGCGTATCCGGCGCTGGGGGTTTCTCAGCTACTGGCGCACTTGCACTTGCACTCGGGGCAGCGGTTGCCCCCTCGGCAATGACAGCAATCAGGGCATCAACTTCAACATTCTCCCCTTCCGCCACAACAATACTTTCCAAGACCCCCGCCACAGGGGATGGAACCTCTACGGCAACCTTATCCGTTTCCAGTTCCACCAGAGGTTCATCCACGGCAACACTGTCACCAACTTTTTTGAACCACTGGCCGATCGTCGCCTCGCTTACGCTTTCGCCTAAGGTTGGTACTTTTATTTCTGTGGACATAATTGTCAGTCCTTCATGTTGTTTGTTTCAAAATCTGGCGTTCTATTAGACAGGTTACTCGGCAAAAGCTTCGTCAAGGAATGCCTTTAACTCATATAAATGTTTGCTCATCATGCCCGTTGCAGTGGACGCCGCGGAAGCTCGTCCCACATATGTGGGTCTCTCCCCTGTCCGGTTCAACTGGTTAAGCACCCATTCCACATAGGGTTGAATAAATGCCCATGATCCCATGTTTTTTGGCTCTTCCTGACACCAGTAAATTTCAGCATTGGGAAAACGAGAAAGTTCCGCATGCAACGCCTTGGCTGGGAAGGGATAAAGTTGCTCAAGCCGCATCAGGTAAACATCGTTTATTCCACGTTTTTCCCGATCATCGAGCAAATCATAATATACTTTACCGGTACACAAAACCACGCGACGAATTTTTTCATCAGCGGCTAACTTGATCGACGTCTTTGGAACGCCGGGCGCCTCCGCATCATCCCAGAGTAAGCGATGAAAACAAGAATCAGGGCCGAATTCAGAAAGGCTCGAGACAGCTTTTTTGTGCCGGAGCAAGGATTTTGGTGTCATCAATATCAGCGGTTTGCGGAATTCCCGCTTAAGTTGACGACGTAAAATATGGAAATAGTTGGCCGGTGTTGTACAGTTTGCCACTTGCATATTATCCTCGGCACAAAGCTGCAAAAATCGTTCAAGCCGTGCTGAGGAGTGCTCTGGCCCCTGCCCCTCGTATCCATGGGGAAGCAGCAAAACAAGGCCCGACATGCGAAACCATTTTTGCTCGCCAGCAGAAATAAACTGGTCAATCACCACCTGCGCGCCGTTTACAAAGTCACCAAACTGTCCCTCCCAGAGGGTAAGGGTATTCGGCTCAACCAGAGAATAACCATATTCAAATCCAAGTACCGCCTCTTCGGAAAGCATGGAATTGATAACTTCATAACGCCCTTGATCTTCAGAAATATGATTAAGCGGCGTGTAGGTGCTGCCATCTGCTTGACTGTTCAAGACAGAGTGACGTTGAGAAAACGTGCCCCGCTCACAATCCTGTCCACTTAACCGAACGGGGGACCCCTCATTCACGAGCGAGCCAAAGGCCAACGCTTCGCCAGTTGCCCAATCAATGCCCTCACCTTTATCGATAACATTTTGCCGGTTTTTCATACACCGTTGAATGGTTTTGTGGGCCTCAAAATCACTTGGGATCGTTGTTAGAACTTTGGCGATCGCCTTGATTTTATTCAGATCGACCCCGGTATTGCCGCGCCGTGCGCCTTCAAGTTCAGCTGCCTTGAGTTTTTTCCACGAGCCATCCAACCAGTCGGCTTTGTTAGGCCGATAATTTTGACCACCGCTGAATTCGGTTTCAAGATGCGCTCGCCAATCGGCTTTCATCTTATCCACTTCAGCACGGGTGCCGACACCCTCGCCAATCAACTTAGTCGCATAAATTTCCAGCGTCGTTTTTTGTACCTTAATATGCTTATACATCAAAGGTTGTGTGAAGGAGGGCTCGTCCCCCTCATTATGACCAAACCGACGATAACAAAACATATCAATAACAACGGGTTTGCCAAATTTCTGTCGATATTCAATTGCAACTTTCGCCGCAAAAACCACCGCCTCAGGGTCGTCGCCGTTTACATGGAAAACAGGGGCTTCGATCATCTTTGCCACATCTGTTGGATAGGGCGAAGAGCGCGAAAACATAGGTGAGGTGGTAAATCCGATTTGGTTATTGACTACGAAATGGATTGAACCACCTGTTCTATGGCCCTTGAGCCCCGACAGACCAAAACACTCAGCCACAACACCTTGGCCCGCAAATGCCGCATCCCCATGCAGCAACAAAGGCAATACAACCGACCGATCAGTTTGCGTGGTATCCATCACAAAGTGTTCGTCGCTGGCCGAATGTTGATCTTGTTTGGCGCGTGCCTTACCCAAAACAACCGGGTTAACAATCTCCAAATGACTGGGATTGGCGGTCAGCGACAGATGAACTTTATTATCATTAAATTGGCGATCAGAGGAGGCACCAAGATGATATTTCACATCCCCCGAACCCTCCACATCATCAGGATAATACGCCCCGCCCTTAAACTCATGAAACAAAGCCCGGTGAGGTTTACCCATCACCTGGGTCAAGACATTAAGGCGCCCCCGGTGGGGCATGCCAAGCACAATATCCCGAACTCCCAAAGAACCACCATGCTTTATAATTTGCTCCATAGCTGGAATGAGGCTCTCGCCCCCATCAAGCCCAAAGCGCTTGGTTCCGGTATATTTGACATCCAAAAATTTTTCAAATCCCTCGGATTCGACTAACTTATTCAGGATTGCCTTTTTACCCATCGCGGTAAACTGAATTTCTTTGTCCGGCCCCTCGATACGCTCCTGCAACCATGCTTTGGATTCGGGATCGGAAATATGCATAAATTCCATCCCGAGGGTGGAACAATAGGTCCGCTGCAAAATGTCGACCATTTCGGGAAGCGTCGCGTATTCAAGCCCTAAATAAAAGTCGATAAATATCTTGCGGCTAAAATCGGCTTCAACAAACCCGTAAGATAGAGGATCAAGTTCTGGCGCGGGTGCCTTTTCCTGTAATTTCAGCGGATCAAGATCCGCGTGCAGATGTCCCCGCATCCGATAGGCGCGGATCATCATAATCGCCCGGATAGAATCTTGACTTGCTTGAACAACATCCTGCGTATTTACAGGCGTTCCCATTTTCTTGGCTTTTTCAATGACAGCTTTGCCCGATTTTTGGGCGACCTCATCCCAATTACCATCAAAGGCAGCGACAATATCGCCCCCCGCCGCTGGCGGCCAATCACGCCGACCCCAGCTGGGCCCTTGTGCATTAGATTTGACATCCTCGGGCTTATCCTCAAGGGAATTAAAAAACCCGGCCCACGTTTCATCCACGCTGTTGGGGTCTTCTTCAAACCGAGCATAAAGGTCTTCAACATAGGAGGCGCTCCCCCCATCAAGAAAGGATGTTAATAAGAACGCTTCGTTCTTTGCCTGTCGTGTCATAATTTTTCATACGAAACGGTGCGAAACCGCCTCTTCCCTTATGTTCAAACCCGCCCGTAGAGACAGCGGTAAATTGGTACTGCCTATTCTTTCTTTCAGGCTTTCATTAG
>JAJRRG010000036.1 GCA_024279675.1 Alphaproteobacteria bacterium | reverse complement strand
GGGCGTTGATGTTGGCGCAAAACGTGGCATTTACGATCTTATTGTTGAAATGGCATCCAAGGGTGAAGCGGTCCTGCTCATTTCCTCTGAAATTGAAGAAATATTGGGGATGTGTCATCGCACGCTGGTCATGTCCCGGGGACGCATTGTTGCCGAATTAAGTGGCGAACAACTAACAAAAGAAGCTGTGATGAGCGCAGCTTTTAGTGGAGTTTAACTGTGAACACTGCCTTACATTTCTCACGTAATTACGGTATTTTGGTCATTACCATATTGTTGTTTTGGCCCTTGCCATCACAACGGATGGGTTTGCGACGCCGCGTAATATGCGCAATCTTTTGGATCAGCAATCCACAATCTTGATTGCCGCTTCCTTTATGACAATCGCCATAATCGCGGGGAATTTTGATGTTTCAGTTTCTTCGATTTTTGTGGCGGCACCACTGTTTGCGCTAACGGTGGAAAACGCCACGCAAAATGTGTTCTTGGCGATTGGCGTTGCTGTGCTGATTGGTTTGTCGATGGGGGCGTTCAACGGGATCATAGTCACGCGGATTAAGGTCAATTCATTTATCGGGACTTTGGCCACGTCATTTATGTTTTTTGGGGCCGGGTTTTTAATCAGCCAGCGTTCTTTAATGCGCCCTGAAGGAGAATTTTATCAACAGATCGCTCGCACTCGATTTCTGGGTATCACCAGCGCCTTTTGGATTGCGCTTGTGGTGGTGATTATTGCTTGGGGTTTGCTTTCACGCACGCGCTTTGGCAGAAATGTCTACGCCACGGGCGGCAACAAAGAGGCGGCGCGCCTTGCCGGTGTAAATGTGGATCGTGTGCAAGCTCTGACCTTTGTAATGTTGGGCGGCGCTGCAGCACTTGCCGGGGTGATAAATTCCTCCCGATCAATTTCAGCCCAGCCTTCGGATGATTTTAGTTTTGTATTCTCCGTTTTGACGGCGGTGATTGTGGGGGGCACATCAATTGCCGGGGGGAAAGGCGCAATTTGGCGAACCGTCACGGCGGCGTTTTTTCTAGCCTTCATGACCAACGGTTTTAATCTCAATCAGATTGACCCTATTTGGCAAAGGATCATCGAAGGTATCGTCATCTTGATCGCTGTGAGCATTGATGCATGGACCCAACGTCGCCCCGGTTAATGAAAGTCCTCAGGATATAGAACAGAACAAAAGAAAGAAATGAATTATGATACGAGTGGGCATAGATGTGGGCGGAACCAATACAGATGCCGTTGTTATGCAAAGTGACGCGTTTCTGGGTGGGGTGAAAAGTCCAACAACCGCCGATGTTTATTCCGGCGTTGATTTGGCTGTTCGTGGCGCCTTAAGTGCGGCCTCAATTGACGCAAAGCAAGTGGATGCGGTTATGCTGGGCACCACTCATTTTGTGAATGCGCTGGTTGAACGCAAGCGATTGGCCAAAAGTGGCCTGATCCGCCTTTGTTTGCCTTCGGGAAGCGCGCTTTTTCCTTTTGCGGATTGGCCCAAAGATTTGGTTGAAGCGATTGGGGGAGCGTTTCATCTGATCGATGGTGGTTATGAAATGGATGGTAGTGAAATCGCGCCATTAAACGAGGAACAATTGCTAAACGCTGCCGATGCGTTAGTCGCAAAAGGTTGTACTCAAATTGCCATCAGTTCCGTTTTTGCCACAGTTCGCAATGACATGGAGCTTGAGGCCCAAAAAATTCTCAATGAAAAGCGACCCCAAATTGTTGTTTCCCTTAGTTGCGATATTGGTCGAATGGGGCTTCTGGAACGGGAAAATGCAGCGATTATAAATGCCTCCCTTAAGCCGCTGGCGAAGGACGTGGTGAAGGCTTTCAAAAAGCTCCAAGGTTCTCTGGGGTTTGATTGTCCCCTATATTTTACCCGCAATGATGGCACGCTTATTGATGCAGAAGAAGTTTTGCGACTTCCGGTGCTTACGTTTGCCTGTGGCCCGACGAATTCCATGCGCGGCGCAGCCTATTTATCAGGTGTAAAAGACGCTCTGGTTGTGGATATCGGAGGGACAACAACCGATGTGGGCGAAGTGATGAATGGTTTTCCCCGATTGGCTGGAACCTCGGTTACGGTTGCTGACGTGCGAACAAATTTTTCAATGCCAGATGTGATTAGTATCGGACTTGGGGGCGGATCAATAATTCGTTCAAAACATCCGGTTGCAATTGGCCCTCAATCTGTTGGCCATGAACTTCTGCAGCAGGCATGTGTTTTTGGCGGCGATGTTTTGACCGCGAGTGATTTGGCGGTTTCAACTGGGCGGGCGAGCATGGGGTCTCATTCTGCCCCAGAAATTGATAATGTCGACGCGCTTGAACGGCTGTTAGATCAGATAATTGGCGATGCGGTTGCCCGCACCCGAACCAGCGATACGCCAATGCCCGTTATTGCCGTGGGTGGGGGAAGTGTTCTGATGGGCGCGCAAGTCGATGGTCTTGAGGTTATTCGCCCCCCTCACCATGATTTGGCTAACGCGGTGGGCGCAGCTATCGCCCAGGTTTCGGGGGAGGTCAGCAAAGTTGTTGCGCTAACTGAGGATTTAACCCGGGACGCGGCTCTGGCTCAGATTACGGATGAGGCCAATGAAATAGCTATTTCTCGCGGGGCCAGCGCACAAAGTTTGAGCGTACTCAGCCTGTCCGATGTACCCCTGTCCTATCTTCCGGGAAACAATCTTTCAATAAGTGTCACTGTGGTTGGTGATTTGAAAATGGAGCAACGTAAATGATCAATTCTGCGGTGACGAAAGTTGATTCTGAAGCCCTTAAATTTATCGCAGATGGGGGGGCTATCCTTGGCTCAGGCGGCGGAGGCGACCCCTATGTGGGCAGGCTCATGACTCAGCAGGTTCTGGGAAATGAGGGTTTTGTATCGGTTATTGATGTTGACGAACTTCCCGATGATGCGCTGATTTTACCTATCGCCATGATGGGCGCGCCAACTGTTATGTTGGAAAAATTCTCCAGTGGAGAAGAAATTCCAAAGCTTGTATCCATGATGGAGCGTTTCATGGGGAAAAAAGTTGCGGCAATCCTTTGTATTGAGGCGGGTGGGTTAAATTCAACCATTCCATTTATTGCGGCATCGAAAATGAACCTGCCAATTGTGGACGGTGACGCCATGGGGCGCGCATTCCCCGAGCTTCAAATGGTGACGTTTACGTTGGGTGGGATACAGGCGACACCCATGGCAATGATGGACGAAAAGGGAAATGGTGCAACTTTTGATACCATGAACAACAGTTGGGCAGAAAAACTTGCGCGCGCGCTTACCATCGAAATGGGTGGCGCGGCGATGGTGAGCCTTTATCCCGTAACAGCGAAGCAGTGCCGAGATTATCTCATTCGTAGCAGTTTGACCAAGGCGCACCGGATTGGTCAAATTATGGCTGATCAGGGGGCAAATGCCTGTTCGGCTTTGGCGGAGGAATTTAACGGTGTGCACTTATTTCAGGGCCGCGTTAGAGACGTTGAACGGGTGAGTGAAGGGGGCTTTGCGCGTGGGACGGTTAAGTTAGAGGGGCTGGGCGATTTCATCAATCGTGAGATTGTTCTTTCATTCCAGAACGAGTTTCTTGTGGCGCGGGAGGGTGATGCAATTCTGGCGACAACGCCAGACCTAATTACTCTCATGGATGCTTTTACCGGGGAAGCTGTCACAACCGAATTGGTGAAATATGGATTGCCCGTTAACGTTCTTGGCTTGCCGTGCGATCCTATTTGGAGAAGTGAGGAGGCGTTAAAAATAGTTGGGCCACGCTATTTTAAGTTGGATTATGATTATAAACCAATTTAGGGGCCGACCTTGTTAGAGGGGGCAATTAGCCCCTTTTGTGTCGCCGCTTTTATAGCTTCACGACGAGAGTGAACAAAAAGCTTCCGGTAAATATTTTTTAAGTGAAATTTGATCGTGGATTCTGAGACACCAAGATCAATGGCAAGAGCCTTGTTGCTTGTTGCTTCGGGAAGGCGGTTTAATATTCCCACTTCGGAAACGGTAAAACCGAACGTGGAACTCTGATTGTTAGTTTTGGTTTGGGGTCTTCGCCGAGCCAGAAGCGTATTTTGTAGCTGCCTTGCCATTTGGACAAATCGTCCGCGCGATCTACATTCCTTACAAATATCTGAAATGAAATCATATTCACTGTCCAACAAAAACAGCCATTTCTGCCCCTCAATTATGTTCATCGCGTTGATAAAATGTTTGATGGCAACATCAAATCGCCCCCGCTTTTGCCATTGTTTTGCTTGGTGTAAATCATCAATGGCGCGGACGCGACTTAATACGGGTACACTTGATGGGGTTTCGCCCACGTTTAACTGCCAAGTGTTTGTTGTTGGCAACAACAGCACGATTTGACGTTCTGAAAGGTTGAAAAGTTTGTTTTGCGGCAAGCTTTTCTCCTGAAGCAGATATTCTTGCCGCAACAATTGCATGGCGGGTAGCAACTGCACCAAACCTCGACTGCGAAGCATAGCTTCGTATCCGCTATGCTGTTCTAACACACGCAAATTGCCATATGTAATTGCGGCACGAAATTGTAAGGCGACCAGGACAAGAAATGTTTCAGGCCAAAATTCGCCCGATGTGATTTCTTCGCTTAGCGGTGCCAATGTTTCAGGTTTTGGAATGGCGTTATTTGCCTCAGCGTTCACCCAAAACCGGGTAATTTCAATCATTGCATTTTCGCAAACGGGGGAACCGCATTGGGCAAGTTGTTCGTGGGCATCCTCTAATGCAGCTTTTGCCATGCCTAATCGACCCGCATAAACATGGATAAATGCGATATGTAGATGAACGAATAATTGAAGGTAGTTGCTATTGCATCTTTGATAGGCATCAAGGGCAAGTTTTGCCATTTCAAATGCGGCACCAACATTGTTTTGTCTGAGAAAAAATACCAGCAAAAGATTGTAAATGGCACCCTGACAAACGATATCATCCGGATTAAATAATCTCACACAATCAATATATACCCAGAGCTGTTTCTCACTCAAATTGTCGTTGGTCTTTAACAAAAAGAGCAATTCAAATATCAATAAACTGGCATAGGTTTCATCCAATTGATCCGGTTGATTTATCAGTGGTTCGCTTACGCTAAACCCCTCAGATATAAGCAGGTTTTCATATCGTTTGATGGCCTGTTGATATCGGCCTTGTTTGTGATCGAGTAAAATTTTCGTTTGTTGAATATCTAGACCGGTTCCCGTGACACCATGAATGGCCTCATAGGCGCTTACCGGCGAAGCAAGGGCTTGGCGGAATGTAAGCGCATCCAAATTACCAGTTTTCGTGTCTGGCAAATTTTGTACGTTCCTATGCTTTTGTGAATTCAATTGCCAAGCCTTTGTGTAGGAGGAAATGGAAAAATCAGCTCCTATCATCGCTGTCGTTTTTTAGCTTAATACGAATTATGCGAATTGCGCAAAGCCGGGCGCTTTCCCCAAGAGATCAATTTTTTTAGTATTTGTAAAAAACATTGACTCAACACGTTGAATTAGGCAAGTTTTTAGTATTGCTAAAAAGGATTTAATGTTTGAGCTCGTTTGAATTGAAGAAATCAAAAGCCACCAAAGAAGCAAAAGATGCCAAAGAAGTAAGCCTTGGTGAGAAATTGCGCGCACGTCGACGTGAGCTTGGCCTTACTTTGCAAAATGTTGCTGACAACGCTGGCCTGACCGTGGGGTTTATTTCGCAAATAGAACGCAATATAACGGCGCCCTCCTTGTCATCCTTGGTTTCTGTTTCGCAGGTTTTGGGTACGCAAGTGAGTGATTTCTTGTCTCAACCCAAGGGCGATAAGTCGATTACCCGTCAGGATGAGCGGCGCATTTATGGCTTTGGCGATAGTTCGTTATCCTACGAACGGCTTTCATCGAATTTTCCCAACAATGTATTACGTAGTGTCATCATCCATGAACCTCCCGGACATAGGGCTGAACCGATTAGCCATGAGGGTGAGGAGATGCTGTTTATTTTGAATGGAACACTCACCACTGAAATTGGTGGCGTAAAGACTGTTCTAGAAACAGGGGATTCTATTCATTTTCCATCAACCACTGTCCATTCAAGCTGGAATCATTCTGAACACACGGCCAGCATTTTGTGGGTGGGAACAATGGATGTTTTTGGGGAGGAGGGAGATGATCCTGATCCGATTCATAGCAAACATCGGTTGGTTAAAGATGCCGCAAAATGACGCCCATAACACAACCTCTATTTCGTCACCGATGACCTTTTGGCCGTCGCGATATTTTTGGTCAACCGCAGTGTTTTCAAAAGGATAATTTACTGAAATGAATGCAATAGAAACCGAATTTTTGTCTCCCCAAAACCTTTGCATTTTAAGTTTGATTGCAGCGGTGCCAATGATTTCCTCTGACGAATTTTGGCAGCCTAAGGCCTTGGAATCGGGAGCTAATTGATGCACGTAGATTATTCGAATTTTATCAGGACCCTTGGCGAAAAATCCGACCAGCCAAACGCTACTTTCGAGGCACTTTTTCAACTTGCAGATAGCACTATTGGGGCAAAGTTATTCACACTGACGGTCATCGATAAAACAAGGAATGAGGCACGGCGAGTTTATACCAATATGCCTGATGCCTATCCGTTGCAGGGTACAAAGCCCATGATTGATGATGATTGGTCCTGGCAAGTTTTGGTGCAACACAAGACTTTTGTCGCCAATTCCATAGGCGCAATTTCTGAAGTGTTCTCGGACTACGAACTCATTCAATCTCTTGGGTGCGAAGCGACGATGAACATTCCCATTGTGGTGGCCGGGGAGGTGCTTGGCACCATAAACTGCCTGCATGGGGCAGGGTATTATTCAGCGGATCGTGTTCAACGATCCGAGGCGTTGAAACTGCCAGGAGCATTGGCCTTTTTAATCAATCTAAACCTCTCCCAAGGAGAACTTCTATGAGCAACAAATCAATTCGGGTAGCAACAGATGTCGGCGGGACTTTTACGGATTTGGTATGTTTTGAAACCGACCTTAAGACAGGAGTTTCCAGCGTACGCACCGCTAAAACGGACACAACGCCCCCCAATTTTGAACAGGGTGTACTCAATGTATTGGAAAAGGGTCATGTCGATCCCTCAAGTGTTGATTTTCTGGCCCATGGAACCACAATTGTCATCAACTCATTGACTGAGCGCAAAGGGGCAAAAGTTGGGTTGATTACAACCGAGGGGTTTAGGGATACACTTGAGATTGCCCGTGGAAACCGACCCGATTTTTTCAACCTGCACTACGAAAAGCCAAAACCGTTTGTACCGCGCTATTTGCGCAAAGAGCTTCCGGGCCGCATGTCGTATAAAGGGGAAGAAATGCGCCAGTTGGATCTCACTGGTTTGCCAGATATATTGGATGGTTTTCGTGCCGAAGATGTTGAGGCCGTAGCAATTTGTTTCTTGCACTCATACGCAAATCCAAAGCATGAGCTCGCAACATTGGACGAAGTGGCGCGTCTTTGGCCAGAGATCGCCGTCGTGTCTTCTCACCAGATTACACGCGAATGGCGCGAATATGAGCGCACCAGTACAACGGTTCTTTCCGCCTATGTTCAACCTGCGGCGGAACGCTATTTGCGTCGACTTGATGATGGATTGAAGGACAAAGGTTTTAGGGGAAGCCCCTATATCATGCAGTCCAATTGTGGTGTGGATTCACTTGAATCGGTGGCCAAAATCCCCATCACCATGGTGGAATCTGGTCCTGCGTCTGGATTTTGGGGGGCTGCGGAACTGGGCAAGCAAATTGGCGAGCTCAATGTGTTGGCATTGGACATTGGTGGCACGACGGCCAAATGCTCTTTGATCGAGAATGGCAAGGTTTCAATCATGACCGATTATTGGATTGAGCGTGATAAAAAATCCGCTGGTTATCCAATTATGGTGCCGGTGGTTGATCTTGTGGAAATTGGCAATGGTGGCGGCTCAGTTGCTTGGGTTGATGATTTTGGAAAACTTCACGTTGGTCCGCAATCCGCAGGTGCTCTTCCGGGGCCTGCCGCATACGGCAAAGGCGGAAATGAAGCGACCTCAACCGATGCCAATCGTTGGCTTGGGCGGATCAATAAAGACTATTTCTGTGGCGGCGATATCGTGGCTAATATGGGCGAAACAGAAAAAGCTTTGCAATCGGTCGCTAAAAATCTGGACGTCGATATTGATGAAGCGGCGCGCGGCATTGTGCGCATTGCCAATAACAACATGGTCAATGCGCTAAAATTGATTTCCTTGAACCGGGGGTTTGATCCACGCGATTTCACGATGATTGCCTTTGGTGGGGGCGGGGCCATGCACGCGGTGGCTTTGGCTCAGGAACTTGGCGTTAAAAAAGTAATTATTCCAGCCGCTGCTGCTGTATTTTCCGCATGGGGCATGATGATGTCTGATCTTCGACGCGATTATTTTGTGACCCATCTAACCGATGTGGCACAGGGGAGCGGAGCAAAAATTGAGCAGGTATTTGCCGATACGGAAAAACAAGCTCTTGCCCAATTTGAAGCGGAGGGGGTTGCGGCCGCCAAGGTTAAGTTTCAACGTTTCGGCAAATTCCGATATCAAAATCAAGAGCATACAACTGAGGTTTTGCTCAGCGAAGGAATTATAACTGACGCGCGGATTGCCCAAATTGAAGCGAATTTTCACGACACTTACGAGCGCGAATATACTTACCGGCTTGATGCGCCGGTCGAGATGGTGGGTGTCCACTTGGTGGCGTCCGCTGAGGTTGGCAAGCTGACCATGCAAGAAAACCCAGCAACGGGCACATCGGTGGAAATTGCCAAAAAAACCGAACGTGATGTGGATTTTGCCCTTGAGGGTATTCATAAAACACAGATTTACGATGGGGATTTATTGGAAAGCGGCATGACGTTTTCTGGCCCAGCTATTGTTGAGGATGCAGGTGCAACAGCACTTGTGCATCCGGGCAACAGAGTTGAAGTCGATGGCTATGGTAATCTTCACATCACATTGAATGCATAAGGAAAAAGCTATGAGTAAGGTTTCAAACGACCCAATTACATTAGAAATCATCCAGAATTCCCTGCAGGCGGCCGCTGATGAAATGTTCGCAGCCATGCGAAAAACCGCCATGAGTTCCATTATATATGAAGTGCTTGATATGGGTACGGGCATCATGGACGCAACAGGTAATCTGGCCTCGTCCGGTGCTGGAATTCCTGCCTTCATTGGGGTTTTGGATAAGGCGATAAAAGTATTTTTGGAAAAGTTTGATCAGCCCGGCGATATTGAACCGGGGGACGTGTTTGCCACCAATGATCCCTATTATGGGGGGGTGACCCACCTCAATGATATTATTGTTGCCATGCCTGTTTTTGTCGAAGGTCGCATAGTGGCTTGGACGGCTACTATTGCGCACAATTCCGATGTTGGGGGCATGGCGCCGGGGTCGATGAGTGGCGATGCAACGGAGATTTTTCAGGAAGGTCTGCGCCTTCCCGCGATTAAGATCATTTCCAAGGGCGAACCTATTCGTTCGGTCATGGATATCATCAAGGTCAATTCTCGGATGCCTGACGTGCTTGAAGGGGATGTTTGGGCGGCGATTTCCTCGACCCGCATTGGGGTCAAACGGCTTGAAGAATTGGCTAAAAAATACGGCGTTGCGACGTTTGAACATGCCATGGTTACCTTTATGGATTTTGGCGAAAAGGTCTCACGTACGGAATTGGCAAAATTGAACAAGGGTATTTTTGAGCTATCTGAAGAGCAGGATGATGGCAGTATTTATAACGTTAAAATTACCATCACGGATGATGAGTTTATCGTTGACCTGCGTGACAATCCTGATCAAGTTGCGGGACCAGTAAATACCTCCCGTGACGGGGTGATTGTGGCGGCGCAAATGATTTTTAAGTCGATTACTGATCCATATTCTGCCTGCAATGAGGGTACATTCCGTCCCATTCAGTTGTTGACCCGTGAGGGGTCGGTTTTCCATGCAAAAGAACCCGCACCCATTGGGTTTTATTATGAAGTCGAGCTTAGGGTCTATGATCTGATTTGGCGTTGCTTGGCTCAATCCATGCCCGAGCGTTTGGCTTCGGGTCATTTTGCCTCTGTGTGCGGCACTTTTGTTGGAGGGATTCATCCCGATACCGGGCGACAATACACCATCATTGAGCCACAAATTGGCGGGTGGGGTGCCAGTGCAACCCGCGATGGAAACTCCGCCATGTTCTGTGGATTTCATGGGGAAACATATAATTGCCCGGCTGAAATTAATGAAGCCCGCAATGGCTTGATTGTTGACCGTATGGAGCTCAACATGGAACCCGGCGGAGAAGGGGAGTTCACCGGCGGGCGCGGCATTCGCATGGACTATCGTTTGCGCGCTGATAATGGCTTTTTGACCGCTGGCTATACCCGCTCGAAAATTCCAGCTTGGGCGCTGGATGGCGGATCAATGGGGTCCTCAAATTATGTGGAGGTCATCCGCACGGATGGCTCAAGCGAAAAGTTTGCCTTCGTTTCCGGTTTGACCACCAATAAGGACGATATTATTCGAGTGGTTACAGGTAATGGCGGTGGCTTGGGCGATCCCAAAGATCGAAATCCGGAGGCTGTGCGCAAGGACATTAAGAACGGTTTGATAAGTCCCGAACGCGCAAAAGATGTTTATGGATACATTCAATAGGTAACGAGAGTAGAGCAATGGATAATCAAACCAGACTGGAAAAACTGCGCCATATTATGCGTAAGCAGAATGTTGACCTGATCGTCATTGGTCCGGGCGCGCACATGCAATATCTGCTTGGGTTTCATCCCCATGCGGACGAGCGCCCGTGTCTTTTATTGGTTACAACCGCCAAAGAAACTATCCTTATGCCCTCGCTAAATGCCCAAGGTTCACGCACCCAGACAGATATTTCATTTTGTGAATGGAGCGATGATGAGGGGCCAAGCGCTGCCTTGCAAAGTGCGCTGGTAAGCATTGAAGCCAATAATGCAACATCCGTTGTGCTCGATGAAACCATGCGCGCTGATTTTGCCCTATTGCTGTTGCATCAGCTTCCCAATGCAACGCACCAATTTACCTTTGATACCTTGGGCGCCCTGCGCATGCGTAAAGATCCTGACGAATTTACCGTGCTTAAGCAAAATGCTCTGCTCACGGATCGGGCCATGCAAGCTGGATTTGCTGCATTAAAATCGGGCATAACTGAAATTGTAGTGTATCAGATTATTAAAGATCATTTTTCATCCGAGGGCGCTTCTATTCTATTTGGTATTGTGGGGGCAGGGAGCAATGGCGCTTTCCCCCATCATCAAACCGGTGACCGGGTCATTCAAAATGGCGATGCAATTGTCATGGATATCGGTTGTACAAAAAATGGCTATCCTTCTGATATTACGCGCATGGCGATTGTTGGTCCGGCCCCGGATGGCTATGACGAGGTGCATGGCATTGTTGAGGAAGCTGTGGGGGCGGCTATGGAAGCGGCCCGGCCCGGTGTGCGTGCAAGCGAAGTGGATGCCGCCGCCAGAAATGTGATTACTAAGGCTGGTTACGGGGAATATTTTGTTCACCGCACGGGGCATGGTATGGGTATTGAGGGACATGAGCCCCCCTATATCACCGCAACCTCGGATACAATTTTGGAGGCCGGAATGGTATTTTCCATCGAACCGGGCATCTATCTTCCGGGGCGGTTTGGCATTCGTTTAGAAGACATAGTCATTCTGCGCGAAGACGGCCCAGAGGTTTTTTCTATGCTGCCGCGAGCGGTTCATATGGTTGAGAGCTAACACATCCATATCTGACCCATTAACAAATCCGATTATTCAGGTCGCCATTACTTCTTTGGTTTTGAATGGTTTTTAATGCTGTCGGCCCCACACCCTAAAATTTTTACGGTAAGTCGAGCATGCGGATTATAATCTAATCCTGATACATAGCGTTGAGGGTTTGCAATGTTTATTTTTATATAGTAATGGGCAAGAATAAATGAAAACTATGGAATAAACGGTTCCAAGAAACTCATAATGAGGGAAATTAAATGAGCAATCACGACGCAGCCCAAAAAGTAAAAAATATGGACGAGCCGCAACGCGCTCAACTCAAGAAAAATCTCTATGGAATAATTTTTAAGGCTTTGGCTGCCATTTCCCTACTGGGTGCAATTGGAGCGTTCTTTATAATGGGCGGGGCTGATGAGGACGCAAGTCGCTACCAAAATGATGGCGTTGTTTCCCAAGCTTTGGTGATACTTAAGGACACTGAAAATAGGGTGCGTGTTGTTCATAATCCCAGTTCAAGCATAACCATGGCGGATATTGGCACCAAGGTGCAGGTGGCAGAATTGCCTGTGCCAGTTGCAGGTGAAACAACCGGCACTGTTAAAATGAGTGATGAGGAATACGCCAATGTTTTAGTTGGTCAGGTTATTCCGGTTGTCTCTACCCCATATGAGCCATCCTCTCCCCGCACGCTTGCAAGCCTTCAGGCCCCAGAATCTAGTGGTGGCATTGTGTGGTTGGCGATTTTTGCCGTTCTTGGTGTTGTGCTTTGGTTGGTTGGTGCAAAGTTTGCCAAAAAATGAGCGATGCCAACTCAGGCAAAAAAGCTGAGCTCTGGGTGGCGATTGCCGCCCTGGCTCTGATGTTTGCAATTGTTTTGCCCTTTGTGGGCGCGGACATTAATGGGCGGATGAACAAACTGCGAGAACAGGGCGTTGTCGCAGCGGCTGTCATCACCCTAAAGCACAAGGAAGAATCGCGTGAAACGCAGGTTCAGGCTGGTGGGGGGCGTCTGGTTAGTCGGCAGGAAATTGTGCAGATTTTTGACCTGTCATTTGATGCGCTTGCGGCAACAAAATTTTCAGAATATGTCGTCGGTGTTCCGCTAAGACAGTCTTCAAACCCGCTTCCTTATCCTTATACAATGATTGTCGGCCCAGATGTTTATGGCCGTTACAAGCAAGGTGACACTATATTGGTGACCTTTTTGGGGGATGATTTGGTCTATGACAAAGACAGTTTTCAGTTGTACGAAACGGTCAAAGCACAATCAGAGTTTGGATATGCCATCTGGTTTTATATTGCGTCCGTAGCCTTGTTGATATTTGGGCTTTGGGCTGGCTTGCGGGCATGGCGTTTCAGTCTGCAAAAATAAGCGCAAAACGAGATAGTTTTTTGCAAAAATCCGCTGATCTGTTTAAGAGCAAACATGCTCGGGGATTTTGATGCTTTGATTTGTGTTCCTTGACATTTATGTACCTCGATATGGATTTATAACAATTTTGAGCGTTTGATCATGGCATTGTCTAAAGAGCTTATTCTTCGTGTCCCCGATGATTGGCATTTGCATTTGCGTGATGGTGCGCTTTTGCAAGCTGTTACGCCCCATAGTTCCGCCCATTTTGGCCGGGCGATCATTATGCCCAATCTTGTGCCCCCTGTGGTGACCTGCGAACAAGCGGCGAAGTATCGGGCGCGTATTTTACAGGCGGTTCCTCATGTAGTGTCTGGGGGCCATGTGTTTGACCCGCAGATGACGCTCTATCTGACGCAAGGGACGGATCCCGACGATGTGGCGGCTGGTGCAAAATCCGGCCTGATCAAGGCGGTCAAACTATATCCGGCCGGCGCGACAACCAATTCGCAAAGCGGTGTGAGCGATATTGAAAAAACCTATCCGGTGCTTGAGCGCATGTCTGAAATTGGATTGCCTTTGCTGGTGCATGGGGAAGTGACAGACCCAATGGTGGATATATTTGATCGGGAAGCGGCGTTTATTGAAACAATTCTTGACCCACTTCGGCGGCGATTTCCGTTGTTACGGGTGGTGATGGAGCATGTCACAACGTCTGAGGGCATAAATTATGTGCGCTCACAATCCTCTGGACTGGCGGCAACGTTGACTGTCCACCATCTCATTATCAATCGAAACTCGCTTTTGGTTGGTGGCATTAAGCCCCATTTATACTGTTTGCCGATTGCCAAAAGAGAGGCACACCGCTTAGCACTTGTCGAGGCGGCCACGTCCGGGGATAAGCGATTTTTCCTTGGTACAGATTCGGCTCCTCATGTGGACGCGGCTAAGGAGGCTGCGTGCGGATGCGCCGGGATGTTTACATCCATAAATACGATGAGTTGCTTGGCCCATGTATTTGAGAATGAAAATGCCCTTAACAATCTGGAGAAATTTACGTCCCTGAACGGTGCTGCATTTTACGAGGTGCCGCCAAACGATGCTCGCATTCGCTTGGTGCGTAAGACGGATCCCGTGGTTTTTCCAGCTAAAATCGAAAGTACTGACGGCCCCGTAAGTGTATTTAACCCCGGATTTGATCTGTTTTGGCAGGTTGAGCAAGATGCGTTAGCCCATGATTGAGCGTTCGCCAAAACCAGTTTTTGAACATATGCGCGATCTTGTCCGCGCTGATAATGTAACCTCGTTTGAGGAAAGACTTGGGAATCTTCAGGCATTGCGTCATCAAATTCTTGCGCATCAGGACGATCTTAAAATGGCCCTGAATGAAGATTTTAACGGGCGTTCCGAACATGAAACGACTTTGGCCGATATTATTCCAACCATTGGCAGTATTGATCATACGATCAAGCATTTGCGCAAGTGGATGCGTCCGCAAAGGCGGCAGGTGGCTTTGCATTTTGCACCGGCGAAAAATCGTGTCGTGTTGCATCCCAAGGGCGTGGTCCTGATTATTTCACCGTGGAATTATCCCGTTTTGCTTTCTCTTTTACCCATGGCAAGTGCACTTGCTGCTGGAAACAGGGTGATATTGAAACCCTCGGAATGTGCACCCAACACTTCGCAAGTTATGGCGAATATTGTGCGCGATAGCTTGCCCAAGGATCGCGCAACGGTATTAACCGGCGGCGCTGAGATTTCTATCGAATTATGTGAGCAGCCCTTTGATCATATTATGTTCACCGGATCGACACGTGTCGGGAAGATGGTTATGCAGGCTGCTGCGAAAAACCTGACCCCAGTCACATTGGAGCTTGGCGGGAAATCACCCGCAATCGTTCAGGAAGATTATAATATAGAAAAGGCCGCGACACGGATTGCGCGGGGCAAATTGTTAAACGCGGGACAAACGTGCGTTGCCCCGGATTATGTTTTATTGCCGCGAAAAACTATACCGGATTTTATTTCGGCCTACAAAAATGTTGTGGCGCGGTTTTATCCCGATATTGCCAATAATTCTGATTATACCTCAATCATCAACCGGGCACAGTTTGATCGGCTTATGGCTTTGCTGGGTGATGCGAAGGACAAGGGCGCATTAGTTTCAGTTGTTGGGGCAAAAGGACTTGCCCATTCGGGTAACCGAAAGTTGCACCCACATATTGTCGAGCAGATTGATGAGAGCATGCTCATGGCCCACGAGGAAATATTTGGCCCCATTTTGCCGATTGTCCCCTATGATAATCTTGAACAAGCCAGTGCCTATATAAATCAGCGTCCTCATCCTCTGGCCCTATATTATTTTGACAATAATCCGGCGCGGGTTGAAAAATTTCTTAATGCCACGATTTCAGGGGGAGCGGCGGTGAATGAGAGCGTGGTTCATTTTGCTCAGGACGATCTACCGATTGGGGGGGCTGGCGAAAGCGGCATGGGTGTTAGCCACGGATTCGAAGGGTTTAAGGAATTTTCCCATGCAAAATCGGTGTTCTATCAATCCAAATTGAACGGGTTAGCGCTACTTGATCCTCCCTATTCAAAGATGTTTGATCGGATAGCTAAGTTTTTGCTACGTTGATTTAGGCAAGTCTAACGGTTTTAGGAGATAATTTTGAACTGGAAAACAGATTTTCGATCGTTTTATTACGCCGATGCCCCGGAACCCGAGGATATTTCTTTGGTGCCTGAGCAAACGGCCTTGCTGGTTATCGATATTCAAAATACCTATCTGGAGCCTAAGGCTGACCGGCATGAAAATACACTCTGGCAACCGTTTTTCTCGCGGATGAAAGATGTGGTTATTCCCAATACGGCCAAGTTGATTTCAAGGTGCCGAGCATCGGGGGTGGAGGTTATCTATGCGCGTATTGCCTGCCTTAAACCTGACGGGCGTGATCGTTCCCTGAGCCAAAAGAAACCGGGTTTCAATTATCTACTGTTGCCCAAGGATGAAGTTGAGGCGCAAATTGTTGACGATCTGGCACCTGAGCCCCATGAAATTACCGTACTCAAAACGACAGATTCTGCCCTGACCGGTACGAATTTGCGGCTTATCCTTTCCAATATGGGGATCAGGAACGTTGTTGTTGCGGGGATTTTTACCGACCAATGTATTTCCTCCAGCGTACGTTCGCTGGCGGATGAAAGTTTTGAAGTAATAGTGGTTGAGGATTGTTGTGCGGCGGCAACCGATGAACTGCATCGGCATGAGCTGGAAATTATCAATATGATTTATTGCCATGTTGTTGGGTTGGACGATGTGAGCGAGTTCTTAGCGAAGTAATTGGCGTTACATTTTAACCCTAATATAAGTCCTTGCGAAAATAATATATTCTTTTGTGGACATCTGTTCGACTTGGGCCTAAGGAGTGCGCCGTTACAGCGCTCATACTTTCGCTTCTGAGAATTTCGGCACGGAAAAGTGGGCTCGTTTGGTTTTGTCTTATAGCGTTG
>JAJRRG010000035.1 GCA_024279675.1 Alphaproteobacteria bacterium | reverse complement strand
GCTGTTTGTGCCCCATTCAATTGCTGTTAAGTCCCTATGCGAGTAGAAACAAGTGCGGAGCAGGTTCATTTTTAGCATTTTTGACTATTTACTAGTGTTTGGGTTGTTGGGCGCGCTCATAGGTCTTCCAATTGCAACAATATTAGACCTTAACCATGCCTCTAGCGCCCCCCTATTGAGACAGGGCGAATGGCGTATTCTTAAGGCATCGCGCGCAACAATATGGATGGCTCTAATGCTAATGATCGTCCCCATTGCCGTTTCAATCTCCATTCGGTCAGAATTTTCAAAAAATTCTGCATTTCCAGTTTTTCAATCTGCCGGAGCAATTTGGGGTATGGCCGCTTCCGCACTGGCAATCCTTGTGACTATTTGGTTATTGCTTCGCATGAGGTGGCGAAAAATTCGATATAATGATGAAATACTCATTGCAGGATTTAGCGAATATAAATGGGCTGACTTGTCTTTTGCCGGCTATCAAAAAAGGTCAGTTGAGATTTTTTATATGCCCGTGTCTGTCCTTAGGAGTATGGGTAAATTCGACGGTTCTAAACTGACCTTGCAATTTGGCTCAAACAAGAAAATTACTGTTCACACTGATATGGTGGGGCGTCCTGATTTTATTAAAGAATTGAAACGGATCGCCAAAAAACAAAAAGTAAAATTCGTCACAGAAAATAGGGCAAAATAGATTTTTGATTTGCCTCTCTCAATTTTACTGTTAGGCCTACCTAAAACAAAGTTAAGGCCACATGACGCCCAAAAGTTCCAAAACAAAATCAGGCATAAACTTTTTCACCGCGCTCATGTCACGCCCCTATTTATTGCTCGTGCTAGCACCTGTTTTTTGGGGCGGCAACATCACCGCAGGCAAGCTGGCCGTGGGGCACGTGGATCCCTTCATGCTGATCATTGGGCGGTGGGCCGGGGCGCTACTTATTCTTGTCCCATTTGCATGGCCCCATGTGGTGCGTGAATGGAAGCAAATTAAACCGGGCCTGCCCCTACTTGCCATGTTCGGAGCTATCGGTTTTACCGGATTTAATATCCTGTTGTATAATTCTTCCCTGCACACCTCGGCGGTGAACGGTGCCATGGAACAGGCCTCAATCCCCGTGTTTGTGTTGTTGGGAAATCTTTTGATTTTTGGTGTGCGCCCGCGCCTGCTTCAAATCTTTGGCCTAATCGTCACCATTATCGGCGTCATTTGGGTTGCCACTGCCGGCAACCCCATGCGCATATTGTCGTTGGATGTGAATATCGGCGATACAATGGTGCTTGCCGCCTGTGTAATCTATGCATCTTATTCTTTGGCACTTAGATTCAAGCCCAAAATCCATTGGCTCAGCTTCCTTGCAGTCAGTGCATTTTTCGCCCTGATTGCAGCTTTGCTTGCACAGCTTGTTATCGGGGGTGGCATTGAACGGTTCTTTTATCTACTGCCACAAATTACACCACGTGGCTGGCTGATTATTGCCTACGTTATGTTTTTCCCTTCGATCCTTGCACAATTATTTTATGCACGCGGATTAGAAATCGTCGGGGCAAACCGCGCGTCAATTTTCATCAACCTGCTTCCCATAACCGGCACAATCCTGTCCGTGATATTGGTTGGAGAAACTTTCCATTCCTATCATTTAGTCGCCTCGGTTTTAGTTATTTCTGGCATTGTTCTGGCCGAATTTGGCGTGAAAAAGGAACCCTTAAAATGACAGAAAACAAAAATCTGGCTGCCCGCCTTGAAGCGCTTGAAACGCAGGTCGCATTTCAAGATCAAACCATCGATGACCTCAACAAAACCATTACAGATCAATGGACTGAATTCGATAAGCTCAAACGCGAACTTTCGCGCCTCAAGGCTCAACTATCCGACGTGCAATCTTCAATGGATGCCCCGGGGGCAGGTGAGCCGCCCCCGCCCCATTATTGAGGCGCATCGCCCACAAGTGGTGACCAGCTACCGGTTTATGGCATACTTAATTAAGTTACTTTTTCCAAAGAGAAGAAATCATCTTCCACATGATGGATAGTTTGAACTTGTCCATCACTTCCGCCCGTCCATACGAAGGTCTGCCTTTCATAAGCACAAACCATCGCGCCACGTTTACCCGTCGAACAAATTCCGCCCGCCCCAACATTTTTTGCCGCGCAATAACAATCGTCCAACAAACATCTGCCATAGAATAGCTGGAACCCGCAACAAAATCGCGTTTCTCCAATGTTTTGTCTAGCGCATCCATTTCTGTGTCGAAATTCTCAGCAACCTTTGCCACATGTTGAGGGTTTTGGCTTTTGACAATAAAGTCTTTGATATCCTCAATTTTTGCCAAATAAATTAAATCCAGATCAGGATTTTTGACTCTCAGCTTTATGAGCGTCTGCAATCTCTTTTTATTAACGTGAGCACCAATTTTTCCCTGGAACCCGCTCCCATATGCCAGTTCCCGCTCACTCAAACCATAGGCACGATCTATCCAATGTTCGATTTCCGCCTGACTAACATCATCGGGTGTCAACAATGTACCGGACGGTGCTGCCATCAACAAATCGACAATTTTACGAGAATCATCGTAAATTTGACCATCAAAAACCAAGGTCGGCACCGTCCCCTGTGGATTCATTCGCATATATTCAGGCTGGTAAGTGCCAAAATTAGGCGGCCCCGGAATGACAATTTTTTCATCAAATTCCAAACCATTTTCCACCAAGGCTAACTTGGCAACCTGCGAATAAAACGATGGTGGCGCATAGTATAAAACTGCTTTACCCATATGCTCACTGCTCCTCCTTCTGCGCTGTTGGAATAAGCGTACTCAAAAACTACTGCTCAGTCACCCCAATGCCAATGCCCCTCAATTGTTCAAAAAAGCTTGGGCAGGTTTTGGACACGCATCCCGGCCCCAACAATTCAACCCCGGCCCCTGCAATGCCAAGCACCGCAAGCGACATGGCCATACGGTGATCTTCAAACGTATCAAGCACACCAAATTTTGGCACACCGGGATAGACCGTCAACCCATCCTCATGTTCCTCAACTTTTATGCCAAGCGTATTCAAAGACTGACACATGGCGGCAATACGGTCACATTCATGATGGCGAATATGGGCAACCCCATGCATATGAATTGGCCCATCCGCAAACGGCGCAATCGCCGCTAGTGTCAAAGTAGCGTCCGATAAGGGGCGCATATCCACCTCAAAGCCACCCTTGAGTTGACCCCGCATTGAAACACTTGTCGCCACATCGCCACGACTGACTTTTGCCCCCATGCGCTCAAGAATTTCCAAGAAGCCATAGTCTGGTTGGCGGGTATTTTTTCCCAAATTTTGCATGGTAATATTACCACCTGTCACCGCCGCTAGCGCTGCAAAATAAGTTGCCGTGGACGCATCTGCCTCCACCGCCAAATCTTTTGCTGCGTAACCGGTTGGAGCAACTTCAAACCGCGTAAAATCTGCATTCGCCCCGATTTCAGCCCCAAAGTGGCGCATGATATCAAGGGTGATCTGCACATATTCACTTTGCACAATCCCCCCCTCAACATTCAAAATAACGCCTTTTTTACTAGCCGCCGCCCCCATCAGCACACCGGATATAAACTGGCTCGACACAGAACCGGACATGGAAATCTCTCCACCAGAAAAACTGTCCCCAGCAAAACTGTCCCCGGCAAAACTGCCCCCATGCAAAACTGCCGGGAAACAATTCTCCTTTTCAAGACAATCAATCCGCGCCCCACCAGTCCTCAATGCATCAAACAAAGGCCCCACCGGACGTTTACTCATTTGCTTTGATGCCGTGATCTTCCATTCACCGGTATCACCCGCCACCAACATAGGAGGCAAAAACCGGGAAATCGTGCCAGCAGACCCCACATGTAAATCACCAGACTTTGGCCGCGTCTGACCAAGTCCAGCAATGCGCGCATCAGTGCCCGTAAAATCAACCGTTGCGCCCAAGCGACGCAAGGCATCGGCACACCACCAAGTATCATCGGAGCGCAAAAGACCCGACAGCTGAGTTTCCCCATCCGCCATCGCCGCCAAAATCAAGGCTCGGTTCGATACCGATTTCGAACCAGAAACCATCATTTCAGCTTCAATCGGCCCCGCATGTGGCGCGACCACAATTGAGCCAACTCCCTTAAGAGATGTCCAAGGCGTATCAGAATCCGGCAAATCAGTTTTGGTCATATGTGCTCCATTCATTAAACAGCTTTGGGTCAGAACCCTAACATTTGTATAAAGTCATTGCGAGAAGCAAACCTTTGCCGCCCCTAAAAGCGCAACGATTTAGCCTGCGTTACCCCTTCAAGCCTCGCCACCCGTGTCAATTGCTCAGGTGTCATTTCGCTATCGATATTAAGTAGCGCAATCGCCCCCTCACCCTTGGCCATACGCCCAAGGTTAAAATTGGCAATATTGATTTGCAAATCCCCAAGGAGCGTGCCCAAACGACCAATAAACCCCGGTTTATCCTCATTGGTGATATACAGCATATCCTGTGAAAAAGATGCGTCCATGTTAATACCCTTCACTTGGATTAACCGCGGGTCACCATTACCAAAGATTGTCCCCGCAACTGAGCGTTCCTGGGTTTCGCTCTGCACAGAAATACGAATATAATTATCATAGGCTCCCTGCTGCTCACGGGTGGTAATTTCCACCACAATGCCCCGTTCCTTGGCCAACGCAGGTGCCGAAACCATATTCACCTCCCCAAGCAATGGACGCAACAAACCAGTTAGCGCCGCCGCACTCATCGGCTTGACGTTCATATTGGCCACATCACCTTCGTATTCAATTTTTACCCCGGTAATGCTACTCTGGGTCAATTGCCCAGCGAAGGAACCAAGCGTTTCCGCCAACTTAATAAGGGGAGTAAGGCGCGGCGCTTCCTCAGCCGAAATGGAGGGGAAGTTTAGTGCATTGGTGATTTCGCCGTCGTTCAAATAGGCAGAAAGCTGTTCGGCAACCTGTATCGCCACATTCTCCTGTGCCTCACTGGTCGACGCACCAAGATGGGGCGTACAAATCACGTTAGGCAAATCAAATAGCGGGTTTTCCTTGGCCGGTTCACTCAGGAATACGTCGAGCGCCGCCCCTTTTACCTTGCCGCTTTTCAAAGCCTCCGCCAAGGCTTCCTCATCAATCAGGCCGCCCCGAGCACAATTGATTATGCGCATGCCATCTTTCATTTTTGCAAAAGCTTCAGCGTCTAAAATATTGCGGGTCGCGTCAATCAACGGTGTATGCAGAGATATAAAATCAGCGCGGGCTAAAAGTTCATCGAGTTCGACTTTTTCCACACCCAGATCGATTGCGCGCTCCGGGGTAAGGAATGGATCAAACGCGATGACCTTCATCCGCAACCCTTGCGCTCGGTCGGCGGCGATTGAGCCGATATTGCCACACCCGATAAGGCCAAAGGTCTTATTGGTCACCTCGACCCCCATAAATCGGGATTTTTCCCATTTCGACGCGCGGGTTGAGGCATCCGCCTCCGGAATTTGCCGGGCCAAGGCCAGCATCATCGAAATAGCGTGTTCCGCCGTAGTGATGGAATTGCCAAAAGGCGTGTTCATCACGATGATCCCCTTGGCCGTAGCCGCCGGAATATCCACATTATCCACACCGATACCAGCCCGGCCAACAACCTTGAGATTAGTCGCCGCCGCAATAATTTTTGCCGTAACTTTTGTTGCCGAGCGCATGGCCAACCCATCATATTGGGAAATTATATCAAGGAGCTTTTCCTTGTCCTTGCCCACATCAGGCAAATAATCCACATCGATTTTATTGTTTTTAAACACTTGAACGGCGGTCGGGCTGAGTTTGTCAGATACGAGAACTTTAGGCATTTAAGCCTCCATGTTATTTGATTGATTTTTGGAATTTCCCGTGAAGAACAGTGTGTCCTCACGGGCCAGAATTTCTATTGGTCGGATTTCTAAAGGGCAGATTTTTGCGTTTCAAACGCCCAATCAAGCCATGGGGTCAGTGCTGCCAAATCAGACGTTTCAACCGTCGAGCCACACCAGATACGCAGGCCAGAGGGCGCATCACGATAGGCCCCGATGTCATAGGCAACATCCTCACCATCAAGCAGTGAAACAAGCCCCTTGGCAAATGCGGCTTGTCCCTCTTCACTCAGGGAAAGAACTGCAGGGTCAGTGATGGTCAAACACACAGAGGTGTTGGAACGCGTTTCGAGCACCTTGGGCAAAAAATCAACCCATCGCGTTTGCTTCACCCAATCCGCAATGGTTTTTGCGTTTGCATCGGCGCGTTGGCGCATGCCTTCACTTCCACCAATGGACAGGCTCCACTCCATGGCATCAATCACATCTTCAATGGCCAGCATCGAAATTGTGTTGATTGTTGCCACATCAAAAATACCACGAATGAGCTTGCCGCCTTTCGTGAGGCGAAAAATCTTGGGCAACGCGCGATCAGGGGTAAAACTCTCAAGGCGCTCAACAGCACGTGGGGACAAAACAAGTATCCCATGGGCCGCTTCGCCCCCTAGCACTTTTTGCCAGGAGAAAGTCGTCACATCCAGCTTGGCAAAATCCATATCTTGGGCAAAAACCGCCGACGTCGCATCACAGATCGTAAGCCCCTTACGGTTGGCATCAATCCAGTTCCCATCCGGCACACGCACACCGGAGGTCGTACCATTCCAGGTAAAAATCACATCATGATCAAAATCGACTTGCGCCAAATCCGGCAAAATTCCGTAAACACTTTTAAGCACCCGCACATCATCAAGTTTAAGTTGTTTCTCAATATCCGTGACCCATCCGGCACCAAAACTCTCCCACGCCAACACATCGACACCACGTGCACCGAGCATGTTCCACATGGCCATTTCCATGGCACCTGTATCCGAGGCGGGAACAATGCCAATGAGGTAATCGTCGGGTATGCCAAGGAGTTGACGCATCAGATCCATGGCATGTTTAATGCGCGCTTTAGCCGGTTTTGAACGGTGCGACCGACCCACAAGTGCATTATTTAGCACAGCGGGCGACCAGCCGGGACGTTTGGCACAAGGGCCAGAGGAAAAATTGGGATTTTGAGGGCGTAAAGCCGGTTTTGTGGCGTTGACCACATTAGTATTTGTCATATCTGGCTATCCTTTCAGATAGAGGCCCCTCGTTGGGGAGGGGTGGCCCAAGGACGCAGATATAGAGATCAAAAGAAAAATGCAAGTGTTTTTCTTAATTCAGAATTTTAAACGGTACCCCATAAAAAAAGCTGAACATTGCTTATCACAATACCCAGCTTTTCAAAAAATAACGGACTATTATCAATTATTTAGCCCATGCCAAGCATCAGTTGCGCCGTCATACTGGGATGGAATTTACAGTGATAGTCCCCTGACATACCATTCGTGACGACAACACTCGCTGATTCATTCTTACGCAACGTTCCAGTTGCCCAGCTACCATCATCCGCACTCGCCGTATGTGGCGCACTGTCCTTGTTGGTCCAAGTAATTGTATCACCAACCTGCACATCAAGCGCGGGTGGATCAAACGCAAAACCAACGATATTGACCATATGCTCTTTTCCCGCATGACTAGCGGCCCGCACACCAAATGGAACGGCAACAAACGCCGCAACGGCGCCTTTTAGGAGTGTTCTTTTATCTATTTTCCTATTCATAAGACTTCCCTTTCCCTCTAAAACTTCTGAATATCCAAAAGTTCTGCCAATAGTGAAGCAAGACAATTGTGCTCTAAACAAGTGCAGTGATTTAATGCAAAAGCGTATCTCGTGGGAAGTGCACAGCGATTTTGGGATAAAAACCACGTAAAAACAAATAGATAAAGCGGTTCGCGTTAATAGCATTGAGCACGGTATGCTTTAGGTAACGAATTCGTGAACAAAACAGGCGGTTCTCTAAGCTATAAGGCCAGATCAAACAATCGGAGAAGCATAATGTGGAACAAAAGATATTCTGAGCCCGGGTTTTTATTTGGAACAGAGCCAGCTCAGTTTTTGCGCGACTATGCTGAACATTTAGAGCCGGGAAAGACCGCCCTTGCGATTGCCGATGGCGAAGGGCGTAACTCAATTTTTATGGCGCAAAATAATGTGCAAGTGACAGCTTTTGACTTTGCCGAAAACGCCATTGCCAAAGCTAAAGGGCTTGCGTTGGAAAATAATGTGGAGGTCAATTTTTGTCTCTCAGATATTGAAAACTGGCCATGGGAAGAAAACGCCTATGATTTGGTTGTCGCTATTTTCATTCAGTTTATTGGTCCTCAAGAGCGCAAAATACTCTTTACCAATATGAAAAAGACGCTCAAACCGGGTGGTATTATCTTACTGCACGGCTACACGCCCAAGCAAATCGAGTTTGGCACGGGCGGTCCAAAAACCGTTGAGAACCTATATACGCTCGAACAATTGCGGCTAGATTTCCAAGATATGGAAATCCTCACCTTAAGAGCCTATGAGGCTGAAGTGGATGAGGGCAAGGGCCATTCAGGCATGTCTGCCCTCATCGATTTGGTTGCTAAAAAGCGCTAAAGCGTGTCTCCCAAAAGTGTGCAGCGGTTTTGGGATAAAAGACACGCGAAAACAAATAGATAAAGCAGGTCGCGTGAATACTATCGAACGCGACATGCTTTAGTTAATACGACAAAACGCCCCCGTAATTAATACGAGGGCGTTTTTGATCAAATTATTGTGGTTTAGAGCCATCAGCCCTAATTTTGGCTAACAGCCTAGTTGAAGCGATAGCGCAAGGTCGCGCGTGCCTCATGAATGAAGTTATTGTTGATGATATAGGGTGGAGGCGCAACAGGGGGTTGGCTCATCACTTTGTGCATATAAATGCCCCGATAACCAAAGTCTGCAACAACATTACCCATATCATAGGTCACACCCGCCATCACAGCTACAGCTGCTTCAACACTCATACCCCACGAAATCTGAGTTGCCGTTGCATCTTCAATATCAGAATAATTCTTGGCAATGCCAATACCGGCCCCGACATAGGCACCTAAACCGCCATCCGCAGAACTATACCCATCAAGGCTGATGTCATAATAGGCATTGACCAGCGCAATGCCGGTGCGCAAATCCACGGTGTGGGTTGCGCCAGTTGTGGTCAATTTATCAATTGAAATGTAATCGACTGTAATATCCGCACGAAGACCGTCACCGGTTTCATAACCAAAACCCGCACCAACGCTATAGCCATAACCCGGCGTAGAGAAGGTAGCTACGCAACCGCAATAAGCTCCATCAGACGCTGTCCACATGGCACCACCCGCAGAACCACGCAAATAAAATGAACCACCCAAGCCATAATCTACCGGAGGCAAGTCAGGAATATCGTATGTGGGGGGAACATATTGGGGAATATCGGCAGCTGAAGCTGATCCTACCATTGACAATGGGGCAACGCTTAGTGCCATAACCGCCATACTAGTAGTGAGCAGTTTACGCATTTTACAAATCCTTTTTTACATGACCACTAAATGATCGATAAAATCATCATGCCTTCATTTCGTTAAAACGGGATTAACCTAAACAATTAACCCTAATACTACGCAAACCACACGTTTACTTTTGATTAACCAATTACCTTGGAGCATTAACTTGAAGAACACTTCATCATTTACTAGTTGGCTATTTCTTATACTTCTAGTTGTTATCTGGGGCGCTAGTTTTGTTGCAATCAAAATAGCTATTGTTGATATTGGCCCGGCATGGCTAGCTGCAGCCCGATTAGCTATCGCCACATTGTTGATGATTGGTTACGCAAAAATCGTCAATATCCGTCCGCCACAAGGCGCTTACGAATGGCGCATAGCTCTTATTCTTGGCATCGTAGGTACCAGCGTTCCCTTCGCCCTGATTGGGTGGGCTTCTCTATTTGTCCCCTCAGGCATAGCCGGTCTGATGATGGCAACACACCCAATGCTTGTGTTGATTTTAGCGATTGTGCTTTTACCTGAAGAGCCCCCGACATGGCCGCGTATCATGGGGCTTATCATCGGATTTATAGGCGTCGCGTTGGTCATCATGGGCAGAACGCTTGCCCCACAAACTGATGTCATTACACCTCAGTTTGATTTTTCCCTTATTGCCTATGGGGCACTTTTGCTAGGGGCGTTGGGATATGCCATCAATAATGTTGTGTCGCGCCGAGCCACATCAATTACCCATGCTACGCGCGGCTATGGCGCACTTTTAACGGCAACGCCCGCTGCAATCATCTTTGCCACCATGAGCGAAGAGTTTCCAAACATATCAAATTTCCATTTGGAATCGACGGCGGCCATTATCTATTTGGCGGTCCTGCCAACATGGATTGCAACGTTGTTGCTTTATCAGCTTATTGCACAAACCAGTTCGGGCTTTGTCGCCCTGTCCAATTATTTGGTCCCAGCGACAGCGATTATTCTCGGCGCAATTCTGCTGGGCGAACAGCTCACAATGCTCCAGTATTTAGGTTTTGGGGCCATCCTTATTGGCATCGGCGTTACGCAAGGAATTATCCGACGCAAACCTAAGGCAAAAGAATAAGCTCAAGCACTTTCGGAAATAACATCGGCAACTTTGTGAACGATGTTTATCATCAACGCTTCATCATCCCCCTCGCCCATAATCCGAATAAGCGGCTCGGTTCCCGACGCTCTGATAACCAAACGCCCCGTTTTGCCCAATTCCGCTTCACCCTTGGCAATCGCCTCTTGCACATGAACTCTCTCAAGAGGCTTGCCACTGGAAAACTTGACGTTCAGCAATAATTGGGGAACTTTTTGATAAATATCACAAATCTCAGAAACGGTTTTTCCTGTCGTTAAAACAACCTGTAACAGTTGAAGGGCCGCGACCAAGCCATCCCCGGTCGTTGTATAATCTGAAAGGATAATATGTCCCGATTGCTCACCGCCAACATTAAAATTGTTTTCACGCATGCTCTCAAGAACATAACGATCCCCAACCTTTGCCCGATCAAGTTTTAGATCAAGACTAGATAAAAACCGCTCCAAACCAAGATTAGACATCACGGTCGCTGCAATGCCCCCCCCGGTTAACAACCCACGCTCTTTCCACGATTTGGCAATCACTCCCATCAGTTGATCACCATCAACCACATTGCCTTTTTCATCGATAATCAGCACCCTGTCCGCATCCCCGTCTAAGGCAATACCGATATCGGCGCGGGTTTCCAGGACTTTCTCAATCAACAATTCAGGCGAAGTCGACCCACATTTGTCATTGATATTGTAGCCGTCCGGGTCAACACCGATGCTGATAACTTCGGCACCCAATTCCCAAAGAGCTTCGGGCGCAACTTTATAGGCGGCACCATTGGCGCAATCGACAACGATGCGCAATCCAGTAAAGTCAGTTCTTCTGGGCAAGGTTCGCTTGGCATATTCTATATAACGGGTTCCGGCTTCTTCTATCCGTTTTGCCCGGCCAATACCCCGTCCCTGACATGATTGGGCCTGAAGGTCGGAATCAATCAATGCTTCAATTTTTTCTTCCATTGCGTCAGAGAGCTTGTAACCATCAGGTTTGAAAAGCTTAATTCCATTGTCAGCAAACGGGTTGTGCGATGCGGAAATCATCACCCCCAAATCCGCACGCATGGACCGCGTAAGCATAGCAACGGCGGGCGTTGGCATAGGCCCTAACAAAAACACATCCATGCCCACAGCGGTAAAACCAGCGGTCAACGCATTCTCGATCATATAGCCCGAGCGCCGGGTATCCTTGCCAATCACAACTCGATGGCGATGCTCACCCCGTCGAAAGCTTAGTCCCGTAGCCATTCCGACCTTTAAGGCCAGCTCCGGTGTGAGCTTATCCCCGTTTGCCAAACCACGGATACCGTCGGTTCCAAAGTATTTACGCGCCATAATGATTTGCCCAAATAAAAGTTTTAATTAAATCAGATATAACTCAGGCAATGCGGCAAAGCGAAGGCCAAACGTTGCCACCGTTAACAAAGCGTTGTCTCAAATAATAACGCGTATATGTCATAAACAAAAAATGGCCGCCCATGTGTAGGGGCGTCCATTTTTTCAAATATATCAATATCTGGTATTTAATACCTAAGTGTCTGTTTGAGGTTTCAAGTCCTCAGCATCACCGGTAGGTTTTTTCTTCTTTGGTTTTGCCTTACCGGCACTTGGAACCCCTGTATTTTTAGGACTATCCGCATCATCGTCGTTGGGACGGATAGGGGATTGCCCTTCAAGCAAACCAAGCATCTCATCACCGGTTAGGGTTTCATATTCAAGCAATGCCAAAGCAAGCGTATGTAAGTCATCGATATTTTCCCGAATGACAGATTGAGCCTTATCATAACCATCTTCAACAAAGCGCTTGATTTCACTATCGACAATTTTTTGCGTCGCATCGGATACGTGGGATCCTTGTTGCCCCATGGAGCGGCCAAGAAATACTTCCTCTTGGTTTTCCCCATAAAGGAGCGGCCCCAATTTATCGGACATACCAAATTGCGTCGCCATGGCTTTTGCCAGATTTGTCGCCATTTTAATATCAGCGGAAGCTCCAGAGGTCACCATTTCATGGCCAAAAATTTCCTCTTCAGCAACCCGACCACCCATAGCAACCGCCAAATCAGCCTTACACTTCTGACGAGTTAATGAGACCTGATCTTTTTCTGGAAGCCGAATAACCATACCCAAAGCCCGCCCACGCGGCACAATGGTTGCCTTGTGAATAGGGTCGGAACCAATCATTTTGATAGCCAGCAAAGCATGCCCGGCCTCATGATAGGCGGTTAATTTTTTCTCTTCTTCAGTCAAAGCAAGGGTGCGTCGTTCTGCGCCCATCATCAACTTGTCCTTGGCGTCTTCAAATTCAGCCATCGTGACAAAGCGTTTATTTCGGCGCGCCGCAAGCAAAGCACTTTCATTCACGAGATTCATCAAATCAGCACCGGAAAACCCAGGGGTTCCCCGCGCCACAACTTTTAGATCAACATCAGGTGCCAAAGGCACTTTACGGATATGAACCTTCAGAATTTTTTCACGCCCCGATACATCAGGGTTGGAAACCACAACCTGCCGGTCAAAACGACCCGGACGCAACAAAGCTGGATCCAGAACATCAGGACGGTTGGTTGCCGCAATAACAATGATACTTTCGTTGGCTTCAAAACCATCCATCTCAACAAGAAGCTGGTTCAATGTTTGTTCGCGTTCATCATTCCCGCCGCCAAGACCGGCGCCACGATGACGGCCCACCGCATCAATCTCATCGATAAAGATAATGCACGGCGCGTTCTTCTTAGCCTGCTCAAACATGTCGCGGACACGCGAAGCGCCAACACCAACAAACATTTCAACAAAATCAGAACCTGAAATGGCATAAAATGGTACAGCGGCTTCCCCAGCGACAGAACGCGCAAGCAATGTTTTACCCGTCCCCGGAGGGCCTACCAGCAATACACCACGTGGAATACGGCCCCCAAGACGTTGGAATTTACCCGGATCACGCAAATAATCCACAATTTCTTCCAGATCTTGCTTGGCCTCATCAACCCCGGCGACATCTTCAAACATCACCTTGCCCTGGGCTTCGGTCATCATTTTAGCTTTGGATTTGCCAAAGCCCATGGCCCCGCCACGTCCGCCACCTTGCATTTGGCGAATAAAGAAAAACCAAACACCAATGATAACCAAAAATGGCAACCAGGAAGATAGTAAAATAGACCAGAACGGACTTGATTCAGGATCAGCAACCCGGATTTCCACCCCATGGCTTTCAAGACGATCAACTAGATTTGTGCCCTCAGGAATTATTGTTTCAAACCGCGTATTCCCATCACGCATGATGCCGCTGACTTTATTATTAACGATTGTAACAGTGCCCACCGACCCCGCATCCACATCCGAAATAAATTCTGAATATGTGCGCTCAGTAATCGAAACCGACCGACTGGATGACTGAAAGACTTGGAACAGCCCCATCAGCATAAACAAGATGACCAGCCAGATGGCAAAGTTGCGGAAATTTCCGTTCATTTCTTTTTTCCTG
>JAJRRG010000034.1 GCA_024279675.1 Alphaproteobacteria bacterium | reverse complement strand
TATAGGGGCGCCAAGACGGCGCAGTGTACATGTGCGCCAATTTTTTAAGACACATTTGCGGAGATACCAGATGGCTAAAATTAAAGTTGCAAACCCGGTTGTTGAACTCGATGGCGATGAGATGACACGCATCATCTGGCAGGCCATTAAGGACAAGTTGATTCATCCCTACCTCGATGTTGATCTTGAATATTATGACCTTGGCATGCAGTCCCGCGACGATACCGATGATCAGATTACCATCGACGCCGCCCACGCCATTCAAAAGCATGGTGTCGGCGTAAAATGCGCCACCATCACCCCCGACGAAGCGCGCGTGGAAGAATTTGGTCTCAAAAAAATGTGGCGCTCTCCCAATGGTACAATCCGTAACATCTTGGGCGGCGTAATTTTCCGCGAGCCTATCATTTGTGACAATGTTCCAAAATTGGTTCCCGGCTGGACACAGCCCATCATTGTTGGCCGCCACGCGTTTGGCGATCAATATAAAGCCACCGATTTCCGCTTTCCCGGCAAGGGAAAACTCACGATCAAATTTGTTGGCGAAGACGGCGAAACGATTGAACATGATGTGTTTGACGCGCCCTCCTCCGGCGTTGCCATGGCCATGTATAATCTGGACGATTCTATTCGCGATTTTGCCCGCGCTTCCCTCAACTATGCCTTGCAACGGGGCGTGCCATGCTACCTGTCCACCAAGAATACAATTCTAAAAGCCTATGACGGACGCTTTAAAGACCTGTTTCAGGAAGTGTTCGACGCCGAATTTGCTGACCAGTATAAAGAAGCCAACCTCACCTATGAACATCGCTTGATCGATGACATGGTTGCCGCCGCCCTCAAATGGTCGGGGGGCTATGTCTGGGCCTGTACAAACTATGATGGTGATGTGCAATCCGATATCGTTGCGCAAGGGTTTGGCTCCCTCGGCCTTATGACATCCGTTTTATTAACACCCGATGGAAAAATCGTTGAATCTGAAGCAGCCCACGGCACCGTCACGCGCCATTATCGCCAACACCAAGCCGGTAAAGACACCTCGACCAACTCCACAGCGTCCATTTACGCCTGGACCCGGGGCCTTGCCCATCGTGCGACGTTGGATAGCAATGATGAACTGGCCAAATTCGCTTCGACGCTGGAAAAAACTGTCGTCGACACCATTCAGGGCGGTGGCATGACCAAGGATTTGGCTTTACTGGTTGGCCCCGATCAAGAATGGTTGACCACGATGGGCTTCCTCGAAGCCATCGACGCAAATTTACAAAAAGCCATGGCATAAACCATGTCGCTTGTGCGTGGCCCAAATGGAAAATTACGCTCCTGGGTCACCGCCACACTGATACTTGGCTTTATTGGCGGCGGGTTCCTCGTCGCCAATCTTCTCCAACCTGAGCGTTTCGCTAACTTAGAGAAATGTATCGGCAACTCAGCCCATGGATATTTCAACCAGTGTGACGAAACGATCAATCTCACCCAATGTTCCCCAAATGCTGGTGAATCATCCTGCTTTATGATGACGCTAGAACCGGGCGAGCCAGTTGAGTACGCTGATGCCTATCCAACAGATGCCATAAAAACTGAAGTATATGCCTGCCGGGTTCCGATGATTCCCACCATCGTGACTGATGTTAAAAATCATTCATTAAATTATAACGGTTGTCGTGCACCCGTAGGTTCGCCACTAAATCAGAAGTAACACCCCAAAAATCAATTGTTTACCAAGTCTTGCAATCTCACGCCAACAACCAATGTATAACGGCGTAAACCCGAAACCCAATGGAAAAATCATATGATTAAAACCACAATGACTGTTCTCATTTCCAGTGCTCTGGTGCTATTGGCGACTCCATCAATTGCACAAGAACGAATTTTTGATTTTGGGGCCATCTACAATGTAGAGGCCCATTCTGGCATTGAAATAACAATCCATTACGGAAATGATCAATCTGTCATTGCGACTGCCAAAACAGAAAAAGATCTGGAAAACCTTGAATTATCCTACGACCAGGGTTCCCTTTATGCATCTCAATCCAATGAATTTTGGAATTCCATATCAAAAGGCAATGTGCTTGATGCACTATTTGGAAAAACTGAGCCCATCCAGGTTTCTGTAACAATTGTTGACATCAGAGAAATTCTGGCCACTTCCGGCGCAAATGTTGAACTCACTCAATTTGCTGGCAAGGAACTGTCACTCAATGCCAGCAGTGGCGCAACCATTTCAATTAACGACGCGTCGTTTGAAATTACCGACATGCACGCCTCCAGCGGCGGCAGCATAAATGCACAAGGTGCCTGCGCAAAACTAATTGTTGGAGCATCATCGGGAGCACATATTGCAGCCCCGGATCTTACCTGCCTTACCGGCGAAGCCCGAGCTTCATCAGGCGCCAGTATCGACATAAATGTCAGCGACTCCATCGTTGCCTACGCAACAACGGGCAGCAGCATTAATGTGGTCGGCGGCGCCCCCGCGCAAGAAGTTCACGAGGGCACCGGCGGAAATATTCAAGTGAGCGAGTAAATCCGGCGACATTAGTCAAACCAACAACCATCAGGAACCTAAAAGGGGATATCAGCCCCCCTTTAATACCGCGCGAATTGCTTCAAGCGCTTCGGCGCCTTTGGTGCCGTCCGGCCCCCCGGCTTGCGCCATTGCGGGCCGTCCGCCCCCGCCCTTTCCACCAAGCGCAGCAGAACCGGCGCGTACAAAATCAACAGCACTAAGCTTGCCGGTTAAATCCTCGGTTACCCCGACAGCAATTCCCGCCTTACCATCTTCAGTGACACCAATAACGGCCACAACTCCCGAGCCAATTTGCGCCTTTGTTTGATCAATCAACCCACGTAAATCCTTGGGTGCCAGACCTTCAACCACGCGACCAGAGAACGTAATCCCTGCGATGGTTTCCACGGCACTATCCCCTTTACCCTCTGAGCTACCCAACGCCAGTTTTTGCCGAGATTCAGCCTATTGTCGCTCTAGAGATTTACGCTCATCAAGAAGACTTTGAACACGGAACAATGCATCCGAAGTCGTTGATTTCAAAACCGAAGCAACAGATTTCAATTGCTCATCCTGAATTGTTAAATAGGCACGCGCACCAGAACCACTTAAGGCTTCAATTCGACGAACCCCAGAGGCCACCGAACTTTCTGAAACGATACGAATTAGCCCAATATCTCCGGTTCTCTTTGCATGGGTCCCTCCACACAATTCCATTGAATAGTGTCGATCGGTTCCATCATCATTCTTTGAAGTTCCCATGCTGACAACACGAACTTCCTCACCGTATTTTTCTCCAAACAGCGCCATGGCACCGGCTGCTCGGGCTTCATCAACACCCATCAAACGTGTTTCAACGGGCCCATTTTGCAAAACAATCCCATTGGCCAAAGCTTCAATCTGCACAATTTCTTCGGCACTCAACGGTTTGTTGTGGGAAAAATCAAACCGTAATCGATCCGCACTTACCAGTGAACCCTTTTGCGCCACATGCTCACCCAATACCTGCCGCAAAGCCTCATGCAACAAATGGGTTGCAGAGTGGTTGGCACGAATGGCTGAACGGTTACGATCATCGACCTCAAGTTCAACTCCAACTCCAAGTACTAATTCACCCGAAGTAATTTCTATTGCGTGGGCAATCAAACCACCGGGGCGTTTTTGCGTATCAGTAATTTTTGCCGCAACATTTTCCCCCGTTAGCGTTCCAATATCTCCAACCTGGCCCCCACTTTGTGCATAAAATGGTGTTTGATTGAGCACGACAAAACCCGTTTCTCCGACACCAAGCCGTTTGACTTCAACACCGTCTTTCACAAGCGCAAGGACTTCGCCCTCGCTTTTTTGCCGGTCATAGCCCAAAAATTCACTCGGCGACATATTCTCAGAAACGCCGAACCAAATGCTCTCATCAGCCGTTGCCCCCGACCCGCGCCAACTGGCCCGCGCCGCAGCCTTTTGCGCCTGCATCGCGCTATCAAACCCGGCATGATCCACGCTGATTTCGCGCGTGCGCAAAGCATCCTCAGTTAAATCCAAGGGAAAACCATAGGTATCATAAAGCTTAAAGGCCGTTTGCCCGTCCAACTGATCGCCCGCATTCAAATTGGCACTGGTATCGTTGAGAATTTGCAACCCGCGGGATAAGGTTTTTAGGAAACGCCCCTCTTCAAGGCGAATAGTTTCGCCAATCATAGCTTCCCCGTGTACAAGTTCAGGATACGCTTGACCCATTTCTTGAATTAGAACAGGTAGCATTTTATAAATGGCCGGCTCGTTCCTCCCCAACAATGTGGCATGACGCATGGCCCGGCGCATAATTCGACGCAACACATAACCCCGCCCCTCATTGGAGGGCAGAACCCCCTCTGCAATCAGGAAAGACATCGTACGTAAATGGTCGGCAATCACCCTTTGGGAAACTATGTTATCCTCATTGGTGATCGAGCCGGTAACCTGAGCACTCGCATCAACCAGTGTTTTGAACATATCTGTTTCAAATACATTGTTTGTTCCCTGTAATAACGCCGAAATACGCTCAAGTCCCATCCCTGTATCGACACAAGGGTTGGGGAGGATTAAGCGCTTTCCGTCGCCCTTCTGATCAAATTGGGTAAAAACCAGGTTCCAGATTTCAATGAACCGATCACCGTCTTCTTCTGGACTTCCCGGCGGGCCGCCCCAAATATGGTCCCCGTAATCAAAAAATATTTCAGAAGATGGTCCACATGGCCCCGTATCTCCCGCAGACCAGAAATTATCATCTGTAGCGATGCGAATAATTCTCTCATCCGGCAAATTCGCGATTTTTTTCCAGAGATCAAACGCCTCATCATCCTCATGATAAACAGTAACCAGAAGCTTTTCCGCAGGAATTTCAAGCACATTGGTAATCAAATCCCAAGCCATGGTGATGGCCTGCTCTTTGAAATAGTCTCCAAATGAAAAATTACCCAGCATCTCAAAAAACGTAAGGTGACGCGCGGTCATCCCAACGTTATCAAGATCATTATGTTTGCCCCCGGCTCGTACACATTTTTGTGCAGACACGGCGCGCGTATAACTACGTTTTTCCACACCGGTGAACAGGTTTTTAAATTGAACCATCCCCGAATTGGTAAACATCAAAGTGGGATCATTCTCAGGAACTAGGGGGGCCGAAGGCACGATATGATGTCCCTGATTGGCAAAATAGTCCACATAGGTACGGCGAATATCGTTGACGCTAGACATTGGTTTTTTCCGTTGCACAAAAACGGACGGGAACGCCCATCCGTTAAATAAAATCATTCAAGTCTTTTAGCTAGAGCTTACGCCCCCGTCTAGCCGTCCCTTAAAATTGGACGGCGTGAAAAGCAGTAATAAAAGTCAGCATCCTGCAAATTTTTGGTGACTCCAGTAATCCACGCTCTTACATAACAAAAAAAGGGCGCCCATTGGCGCCCAAATTAAACTCAAATAATTACTCTAGCAATCAAAACAGATAAGGCTACGCGTCATCTTTATTTGATTTATCATCAACTTTTTTCGCGTTATCTTCCACAAGGGTTGCAATTTGTTCCGCATCATCCCCCAGAAGCCCCGCACTCTGGCGCACACCAAGTTCAATCTCATCAGCAATTTCGGGGTGCTCCAGCAAGAACTGACGTGAATTTTCACGTCCCTGCCCCAACCGCTGACTATTATAGGAGAACCAAGAACCTGATTTTTCCACCATGCCGGACTTTACACCCAGATCAAGCAATTCCCCAGTTTTAGAAATACCTTCCCCATACATAATATCAAACTCAACCTGACGGAATGGGGGCGCAAGTTTATTCTTGACCACTTTTACCCGCGTCTGGTTTCCCACCGCTTCGTCGCGATCTTTGATTGTGCCAATCCGGCGAATATCAAGGCGTACTGAAGCATAAAATTTCAACGCATTGCCCCCGGATGTCGTTTCGGGTGAACCAAACATCACACCAATTTTCATTCTGATCTGATTGATGAAAATTACCATAGTACGCGATTTTGAAATGGAGCCGGTCAGCTTGCGCATGGCTTGGCTCATCAAACGCGCCTGTAAGCCCGGTAGCGAATCGCCCATTTCCCCTTCAAGTTCTGCCCGGGGCGTTAGCGCCGCAACAGAATCAATGACAAGAATATCTACGGCCCCTGATCGAACCAATGTATCGGTAATTTCAAGCGCCTGTTCCCCAGAATCGGGTTGAGAAACCAGCATCGCATCCACATCAACGCCCAATTTTGCCGCATATGCAGGATCAAGCGCATGCTCGGCGTCAACAAAGGCACATATACCCCCCGCTTTTTGCGCTTCCGCCAGCACGTGCAAAGCAAGGGTTGTTTTACCCGAACTCTCGGGTCCAAAAATCTCCACAATACGTCCACGCGGCAGGCCACCGATGCCAAGGGCAATATCAAGTCCCAGTGATCCAGTAGAAACCGCCTCAACTTTTTGAATGGCATTTTCCCCAAGGCGCATAATTGAACCCTTGCCGAAATTTCTCTCAATCTGCCCTAGCGCCGCTTCCAGCGCCTTGTTCTTATCCATTGATCTACTTTCAACAACTCGAAGTGACGACTTTGCCATTACCTATCTCCTATTTCAAATTTGCCCAATTGGCTATCTGCTAAACTTTTGAGAACATGTGGCGACGAACTTTCTGCTGTCACCCGTTTAATTCCCCATAAAATCCTCTAATGTACTTAGTTTGTTCTCATTTTGTTTCTAAATTGTCAACAGGAGAACAAATTTTTATTTTGTTTATTTTGCTCATGGGGCGTTGATTGAACTCATCATAGGCGAATCGCAGGTGGATTTTGAGGATTTTCCTCTGCTATGCACTTCCCCGTACCCTGATATATAGGATTGCCTAACCAAGTTAAATTCACTATGGGTATTATTGTTGTCGCAACTATTTGTGGCAACATAGTTCTCAGGGCGGGGTGAAATTCCCCACCGGCGGTAAGTGAACTTGCTTCACAAAGCCCGCGAGCGCCGCAACACCTGTTGCGGGTCAGCAGATTTGGTGAGACTCCAAAGCCGACGGTCATAGTCCGGATGATAGAGAACGGGTGATTAAACGATGCGTTAGGCAAAACCTGTTATGGGTTGGGCATAATGCTGATTTTGTTTTCGATCCCGCAACCCTGAGGCTTGTTTTTGGGTTTGCGATTGAAAGGATCGAACATTATGAACCAAACAGCCTCTAATAGTCTTAAAAGCAGTGCCATGACAGCCGCCATATTTATGGTGGCGGCCCAGGCAATATTTGCCATTGTTAACTTTACCTATGACACATTAACCAACCCTTGGAACCCTCTGTTAGTGGGGGAAAAACTTACCTCATCCTCGACGGTATTCTGGCAATATATGATCGCCGCAATATTTGCACTTCCCCTCGTATTTAGAATTGGGCTGGATAAACTTAAAACGCGCCACCCCATGTTGCATGAAGTCCGGGCGCTTGCCTCGGCCTTAGGCGCACAGGTTTTTGTCTTTGGCTTTGCCTCCGGCGTGCCGGTTTGGCAGATGGTGGGCTTGTTGCTCACCGGGCCATTCTTTGTTCTGATCGGGTCGGTGCTGTTTCTTGGCGAACGCCTTTCGTTCAACCGGATTGGTGCATCCATCGTCGCATTTTGCGGAGCATTTTTAATTGTTGGATTGGGCACAGATGCCTTCACCATGGCCTCCCTGTTGCCCATGCTCGCGGCGGCTTTATGGAGCGCGACAACCCTGATCTCCAAATATTTATCCAGAGAAGAATCAGCGGAAACGCTTACCCTGTATCTCGTGCTTTTGATAAGCGTGAACCATGCAATTATTGGCCTTGGGCTTGGCATTTTAGTGGCGATATTACCCCCGGACACCCTGCCCTCAACACTCTCGTCGGGCTTTGACTTTAGTTTACCACAGGGGAGCGCCCTCAATTGGGTGGTATTTTTAGGGTTCGTAACAGCCCTGTCACAATACTTCCTATGGAGCGCATATAAACGCGCCGACGCAACCTATTTACAGCCCTTTGATGACCTTAAACTCCCGCTCAATGTACTTCTTGGCTGGGTCGTTCTAAGCCAGATACCCACAATTTGGTTCTGGCCCGGCGCAATTCTGGTTGTTGGTGCTTCGCTTTATATTGCCATCAAGGAAAAACCACAAACTCAGTAAAAATTCTACGCGACATGGGCAAGGATAGAAACACTATCCTTGCCCACCTTCGCTTGATGTGTCACCGGTGAGAACCTCTTTGACCTTGGTATTAATCTGGTCAAAGGAATAGGGTTTGGGCAAAAATTCTACACTGCGGTCGTCGGCCAACCCCCCACGAATATCGTCCTCGGCAAAACCTGAAACAAAGATCACCTTGAGATCCGGCAAACGTGTGCGCACTTCAATTAACAATGTTGGCCCATCCATTTCGGGCATCATAACGTCTGAAATCATCAGGTCGATTTCATTGTTAATGTCATCCAGAATTTCTAGCGCTTCCTCACCCCCATCGGCGGTGAACACTTCATAGCCTGTGGCCTCCAAAGCGCGAGAAGAAAAAGCCATCACACTTTCATCATCCTCAACCAGTAAAATTCGTTCTTTGCCCGTCAAGTCAACAACTTCACGCTCAACTGGTGTTTCAGATTTTTGCTCTATTTCTTCCGCACTTAAAATATGGCGTGGCAGGAAAATACGAAAATTCGTTCCCGCGCCCATTTCCGTATCCGCATAAATGAAGCCGCCAGTCTGTTTGATGATTCCATAAACCATCGACAGGCCTAGCCCGGTCCCCTTGCCCAATTCCTTCGTGGAAAAGAACGGTTCAAACATTTTTTCCAAAACTTCTTCTGGGATGCCCGTCCCCTGATCTTCAACTTCAATCAGCACATAATCCGCCGCTGGCATGCCGCGATAGGTAAACGTTTCAGCTTCGCTCGAAGGCACATTACGCGTTCTAAGGGTAATCTCCCCCCCATCAGGCATGGCGTCACGCGCATTAACCACAAGATTGATAACAACCTGCTCCAATTGCACCAGATCAACCTTGACCGGCCAGACATCGTGCCCATGCTCAACGCTGAGGGTGATTTTTTCGCCCACAAGTCGCTTTAACAATACGAAATAATCGTCAATCTGCGTGGGGATTTCTAAGACCTGCGGACGCAGAGTCTGCCGTCGAGAAAATGCCAAAAGTTGACGCACCAGACCCGCTGCCCGGTTAGCGCTTTGCCTGATCTGCATAATATCTGCAAAAGAGGGATCGTTGGATTGATGGCGCAAAAGCAACATATCGGAGAAACCAATGATTGCGGTCAGGACATTGTTGAAATCATGGGCAACCCCCCCGGCGAGCTGGCCCACAGCCTGCATTTTTTGCCCCTGGGCAAACTGTTCTTGCAGACGCGAATAATCACTCATATCCAGCGCGTAAACAATAATCTGTTCGTCAGAGCCTTCTATCTCCTCAGAGGCAGATACATAAAGCCGCACGGCCCGTTCCGCGTTATTTGCCAATTTGGCATCAACTGGCTCAATTTCGGAGCGGTTTTGCATAACTTGAGATAGCGAATCCGCAAAACCCTCAAGGCTCTCTTCGCCAATTAAATCCGTTAATGTCATGCCTTCAATGGAGTTTTCACTGGCACTTACATCAAAAACACGCGCAAATGGCGCGTTCGTTTTCACGATTTTTCCGTGTGCATTCAGTGTCGCGATCGCAAAAGGAGTATCGTTAAAGAAGCGGGCAAATTTCACCTCAACCGCTCGCAAGTCATCCTCGGCCTCATTGCCCTTTTGTCGATCAAGAACCAGCGTGCGGGTTTCACCCAGTTCACCATCCGCAAGCCTTGCGGCGCGATGCAACAGGCGAACGGGGAAACTTGTGCCATTGCGATGCACCAGATCAATATCAATAATCTCGGTTTTTATGTCGCCCCCGGCCTGTCCACCCATGAGCAAGTTTGCCCCATCACCGCGCACCATTTGCGCCAGCGAAATATCCCCCGGCTCAAACTCGGCCAAATCAATCCCCAACCAATCCGCCAGTGTCGCATTGATATATTGAATTTGACCGGTAGCATCCGATGAGAAAAACCCGGCGGGTGCATGATCCAGATAATCAATGGCCCGTTGCAATTCTAAATAGGTATTCTCCTGACGGTCCTTATCCTGAGTAATGTCACGCACCATCCAAGACAGCATCGTTTTTGGGTTTTGCTCACTCTGGGGTAAAACACGTACAACAATTCGATACCAAAGCGGCTTGTTGCCCTCAATATTTTGGCCGTCAAAATTACGCGTTAAACGAATATCTTCCATGGCGTGGCGATTTTCCTGCGCCGCCCGTGCCAAACGATATATGGCTTCCCCCGCCTCAGCCTGATTGGCAAACAACCGCGTGACGCCCACCGGCGCCCCCGCACTCACCATGCGGGACAGGCTCAGATATCGTTGATTTGCGTATACGATTGCCCCCGATTTGTTGGTAATAACAATACCATCTGAGGAACTATCGAGCAGGGACCGCGATAATGTGCTCCCCTCTTGTGCATTGCGCGACACAACAAACAGGCCAGACGCCAATGCAAACATGCAAAACACACCAGTAACCGCCAGAACCCCCAAAAACAGCAAAATCCATTCTGAACGAATTTGATTTGAGTAAATCGAAAATGCAACGGCAACCGCTATAAGAAACAGGGCAAGTAGCACCACACGCCATAAGCTGCCCCCAGATGTATCTGCACTCACCGGTTCCGGATAATTTTCGTCATACATATGTGCGTCTCAACCCGTTGTTTGCCGTGAAAAACATGTGTCTATGTCTGGATTTTGCACGCTAACGGGCAAAAACGAATCACTTCGTTACCTAGTGGTAGCAAAAGCGCAAGGG
>JAJRRG010000282.1 GCA_024279675.1 Alphaproteobacteria bacterium | reverse complement strand
TGATGTCATCCATGCTCAATTCGCTATGGGGTGACACGTCGACCCATTTGGCTCGGGCCAAATATTTGGCGGGGCTAACGCCCTCAAGGTTGGGCAGCATATCAAAACTCAGGTCAGAACACTTAAAACCCACATGCCAATTATTATCAGCGCTCCAGATGGAATAGATCGCAAAGATTTTACCCCCCACCTTACCCACGGAGGCGTCACCCCACTGGTGAACAATTTCAACAGCGGGCAGGGTTTTAATGAAGGCCTCGAACTGATCGCGCTCGAACAGGTTGGTGTCGACTGTTATGGGGTCTGAGGAATTGGACATACGACCCCTGTTCCCCCAAGACCGCAATAGCCGCCCGGATTTTTTGCCAAATATTGCTGATGGGCGGTTTCTGCAAAATAGAATGTTTTTGCCGAAGAAATCTCGGTGGTGATGACCCCACGACCATTGGCATCCAACGCATCGCCAAATTGTTCATGACTGAGCATAACCTGCGCCATTTGTGCCGTATTGGTTGTATAAATTGCCGAGCGATATTGTGTGCCAATATCATTGCCCTGTGCCATGCCTTGAGTTGGATCGTGCCCCTCCCAAAAAACTTTGAGCAATTCGGGCAAGGGAAGAATTTCTGGATCATAAACAACCATAACGGCTTCCGTATGCCCAGTCTTGCCCGAGCAAACTTCGCCATAATTGGGGTTGGGTGTGAAACCACCCTGATAGCCAACAGCGGAGACAAACACACCCTCAAGTTGCCAAAACAATTGTTCAGCCCCCCAAAAACAGCCCATACCGAAATAGATAGTTTCAGTTTGAGCCGGGTAGGGGCCTTTGAGCGCAGTTCCCAAAACAAAATGCGTCGCCGCAATTTCCATGGGGTTAGTCCGTCCGCCCAAGGCACGAGCCTCATCAACTAAATTTGCTGGTTTTTTTGAGAATAGCATGAATATACCCTGACGCTTAACGTCTGCGCCCCTTTGCCAATACCAAAAATATTCCGCCAATGATCAGACTGCTGATGCCAAGAACTAGCAATGCCATACAACTGGGCCAATTCAGGATGGTCGTTACACCCGGGTTCCATAATGCGGGCCATTGCAATTTACGTTCGGCGATAACCTGCGCCAATTGAATGGAGTGGGATTGAAAGATTGAGAAAAACGGATCGTGTTGAAACCATACCTGTCCCAATACTTGGTTGGCGCGTGCACTATCTGGCACCCAGACCATGACTTCAAAAACCAGCATCATGATGCCAAATAGGCTAAAAAACAGACCAATCAAGCCTGATATTAAGCGAAGTAGTCCCGAAATAATTCCCATTTCATTTTTCCTTATTATGTCCTTTCAAAGGACATCATATTTAATATTGGCGACGTCTTCTTGTTTGACCCATTATAACAAACAGCAATCCTGGCACACCAATCACGGCCCACCCTGGCCAGTTCAAAAATGGCCCAAAACCATATGCCCAAATCAAGTGCAAACTATCAGAAACAAAAAGTGCTTCAAATGTTTTGAGGGAGTTTTGATGGGCCATGGCCCAAACATCCCCGATCGAAGTCATACGGATGGCATTTTCAGCCAGAGATTTTGTCCCATCCATAACGAGCAGAATGAGGGTCATTCCCAAAAACCAGGTTCCAACGATACGCAAAACAAATCGCATGATTAAATTATAATGTCCTCAAGAGGCAAAGTTATATTTATTATGCCGGTTTGTGGCACAAGAACGTATTCGCACACAAGGTAGGGCTAAAATTTGTTCAAAAATGCCTATGAATTACTTGTGAAGACAAATTGATTTCAAAAGATGAAAAACCTCACTTGCGCTCACGCCCAACATGGCTATAGTCGCGCCGCTCACGGAGTTTTATTTACGGCTTTTTGAGACGCTAAGACGTGGCCGAGTGACGTGATTACGCAACAGGTTTTGGTAAGTCCCAAAACCTCTTTATATTTGAAGATGCGTGTGCCTGACTTGACGTAACGAACTATCCGGAGTTTAGCATAACTCCACTAAAATATGCTAAGAGGTGGCTAAGGGGTCGAAGGCGCAACAGGTTTTGGTAAGTCCCAAAACCTCTTTATATTTGAAGATGCGTGTGCCTGACTTGACGTAACGAACTATCCGGAGTTTAGCATAACTCCATTAAAATATGCGGAGAGGTGGCCGAGTGGTCGAAGGCGCACGCCTGGAAAGTGTGTAGGCGGGTGACCGTCTCCAGGGTTCGAATCCCTGTCTCTCCGCCATTTTACATATCTCGCGCTGACGCACTTCGTGCTTCGCTCCGATCGGGCGGCCAAATTGTTGGCCGGCAACCTCTTCGGTCGCTTGGTTTTGGTTCGAGGTTACGCCCCCCACTCCCGCCATATACTTCTTGTTGGAACTCCTGTTATCCAGCTGAAATTATTTGGTAAATTACCGTTGCTTCTAACGTTGTTCTTCTGCCCATCTTAATTTTTGCTTAGTTTTGCATCACTTTTTGTAACACATTTTGTCTTTAGGTGTTGCAAATGGGTATAAGCAGGCGCGTATATGGGGGCTTACCTTTTCTTTTACGCAAACGCGGGCCAGCGCGGTTTTTGAGACTTGAAACGCGCAAGAATGTGGGTGTCTCATGTCCCTCCTCATCCCAGTCTTCACATCACGTTTTGCCAGCCCATACTCACCCTCGTGTGCGGGTTTGCAAAATGATGGGACGTGGGAATGCAGGGACAAGGGTCAGGACCTGATAAATTCGTGCCATTCTGCGCCAATAGATTTTGTTTCTAAACAGGCGCAGAAACGAAGGAAACTATATAGTATTTAAGGTTTTGCAACGCATTTAGGGGCAAAATATATGCGTGCCAAAAGGGTTTGAAAGAGAGTATTCATCTAAAGCAAATCGTCGCTCAAAAAGGTATAAACATTGTTTCTCGCCGCTTCACCTTATCTAAACACTCTCTTTCAAACAGAATTGCACGAATTTTACAGGTCCTGACCCTAAGTAGCCCACGATTTACTTGTGGTGAACGCTGTAACTTTTCATTGAAAGAAGCCGGTTGGGCGAGGATACAATCAATTGGGATGCTGTTAGGGGGCACTTGCGATGAAATAACCATCATGGTGGAAAAATTTAACTTATTATTGCTTTCAACATCTGTGCGGCTTCTTCCCCTTTGATGCTATTGTCCCATAACTGAGATGTAACAGAATTGTACAGAAGTGTTGCCTCTGGCGCTGCCGTAATCGTTGCCACCCCAATTCTAACATTTGCAAATGTACCCAGGTCATAGGGGCTAACGGCCACGTGGGTAATGCCGGACTGCTTAAACAACTGAAAGCTACTATTTGGCATTGAATCGACAACAATCCCGATTTGTACGCCAATTGGCTGTCGTTTAAGTAAGCCGATGATGTTTTCAATTTCAGTGACGGCAGCTTCGCGCCTCAAGGCCCTGTTGATACCTGGCGGATTATGGGATCCTACAAATCCCAGTCTGAAAAACTGTTGCAATTGTGCGAGTGACACCAGGCTAACGATGCCAGGCTTGCGTTTGCGAAAAGAGGCTTTTCTGGCGTGCAAAATATCCAGTAACTTATCAATTTCTCCGATAGCCATGGTACGGTTTGCCACGTCCTCGGGAATGCTCTCCCTCAGGACATCGGGCAGCAATTCATCATATAGGTCTGTGGTCAAAAGGTAGGATACGGGGCCAAAAAGAACAGAAATTTGTTCAACATTTTCCTCCAGTTGGCGCATCCGTTCGAAATAACTCACAGCCGAGGAAATGTACTCATTGCCGACGCCAAATAATGTGGGCAATGAAACACCCAGAATGTCCGCAATAGAGCTAAGGGTATCAACCTTTGGGGGCTGACCAGATTCATACCGATAAATTGCAGCCCGGGAAATGCCCGCTAACTTTGCTAATTCCTCCGGGGATAACCCGGCGCCTAGCCGAAATGCTTTCATTCGCTGCCCGATTTGATCGAGCAAAATACTATCAGTCATTAATCCGCCCAACGAAATCATACGTGTCTAAAAGTGAAATAATTATAGAATAATCTCATATTTGAGAATGTTCTTGACTCTACTTTTCTACATTGTTATCCATTTTAGAGGGAAGCCTCAAGTCAGAATAATATCAAAAAAGGAAGGAATTATCGTGAATTCATTATTTTTCAAGAGTAAAAAACAGGCAGCTATTGCAGTTGCTGTAGCGTGTCTGGGGGTCGTGCAGGTCATGCCGGTCTGGGCAGCTGAGTTTACTGCAAAAATCGGACATCTTGAATCAGACCAGCAGTCGCGACATGTGTTTTTGGAAAAAGTGGCCGCAATGGTTTCTGAACGCACAGATGGAGCGGTGGAGTTTCAGATTTTTCCACAGGGACAACTTGGCGGACAGCGCGAAATGACGGAAGGGGTGCAATTGGGTATTATTCAAGGAACTGTTGCACCTGCTGCGTTCCTGGGCGGTTTTAATCCAGTAGTTTCGGTCATGGACATTCCGTTTTTGTTGCCCGAAGACGAAGATGCGGCACAAAAATTACGCGAGGGACCTTTTGGTGAGGCTCTAATGAATAGTTTTTCTTCTCGCGGGGTTACTGCCATTGCCTTGTGGCCAAATGGAAGAAAGAATTTCACTTCGAACAAACCATTAGATGATCTGGCAAGTTTTGACGGGCAAAAATTCCGCGTCATGGATTCCAAAATTCTAATCGAACAATTTAATGCCTTGGGTGCGGCCGCTATAGCCCTGCCCTTTGGTGAATTATATACATCTTTGCAAACCGGCGTTGTGGACGGGCAGGAAAATCCGCTTGATACAATTCAGCGCATGAAATTCTTTGAAGTGCAAAAATATTTGGTTGTTTCAGGTCATGGGGCAATGGAAGATATTATTCTTTTCAATCCCGATTGGTGGAATAGTTTGCCACAAGACTACCGTGATGTAATTGTTGGGGCTTTTTCTGAAGTAGTTCCTGAGTTGCGTGCTCACAAGGCTGAAGCAATTGCGGTTGCTCGTGGTGTAATCGAGGAAAGCGACATTAATATTCGCGACCTCTCCATGGAAGACAAATCGGCTCTGCGAGAAATAATGTATCCCGCGGGTCGAGATGCTTATCTGGAACGTGCCGGAGATGAAGGTCAGGCCCTGATCGATCTTTATCAAGCTGAATATGAAAATCTGGCTAATTAGTACTGAAGGTTTAATTGGCGGCGCACAATAGCG
>JAJRRG010000033.1 GCA_024279675.1 Alphaproteobacteria bacterium | reverse complement strand
TAAGGGGATTACCATGCGGGTACTCTTGATTGAGGACGATAGCGCTACCGCACAAAGCATCGAGTTGATGCTGAAGTCTGAGAGTTTCAACGTTTATACCACCGATCTTGGTGAAGAGGGTGTCGATCTCGGCAAACTGTACGATTATGATATTATCCTGTTGGATTTGAACCTGCCAGATATGAGCGGGTATGAGGTTTTGCGTGCGCTTCGTGTGGCAAAAATCCAGACACCGATTCTTATCCTGTCAGGTTTGGCTGGCATTGAGGATAAAGTGCGCGGCCTTGGCTTTGGCGCTGATGATTATATGACCAAGCCTTTCCACAAGGACGAATTGGTTGCCCGCATCCACGCCGTGGTGCGTCGCTCTAAGGGGCATGCACAATCCATCATCATCACAGGCGAACTGGCGGTAAACCTGGATACCAAAACCGTAGAAGTGGGCGGCCAACGCGTTCACCTCACTGGCAAAGAATACCAGATGCTTGAATTGCTTTCCTTACGTAAGGGCACGACCCTGACCAAGGAAATGTTCCTTAACCACCTTTATGGCGGCATGGACGAACCGGAACTCAAGATTATCGACGTTTTCATCTGTAAGTTGCGCAAAAAGCTCTCGGTTGCCTCCGATGGTGCCAATTACATCGAAACCGTATGGGGCCGTGGCTATGTACTTCGCGAGCCAGACGAAATTCCCGTACCCAAAAGCGCTTAACGACCAAAATTTATTCTCTGACCCTAAAGCTCCTCCGCACAGGTCAGAAATCCCAAAGAACCCGCTGCAGGAAAAATTCCATGCCGCGGGTTTTTTTTGTTCCAATCTTACCTAAAGCATGTCGCGTTCGTTAGTAATCGCGCGATCACTTTATCGATTTGTTTTGGCGTGTGTCTAGGGTCAGGACCTGTTAAATTCATCCATTCTGCGCCTATAGATTTTGTTTCTGAACAGGCGCAGAAACGAAGGAAACTATTTAGTATTCAAGGTTTTGCAACGGATTCAAGGACAAAATATATGCGCGCCCAAAGGGTTTGAAAGACACGCTTTAGCGCTTGAACTTATAACCAAGCAAACGCAACTCATTGACCGTCACGAGAACCGTTGCCCCGGTATCCGCTAAAATTGCCATCCACAACGATGTCACACCCAACAGTGTTGTAACCAGAAAAACCGCCTTCAGCCCCAAGGCGATTGTTATATTCTGATGGATATTTTTCATAGTCGCACGGGATAATTCTACGAGAGAGGGAACATCACCCACCCGTTCATGCAACAGGGCCGCATCCGCTGTTTCCAACGCAACATCAGTACCGCCACCCATGGCAATGCCAACATCAGCCCGGGCTAAAGCGGGGGCATCATTTATCCCGTCCCCCACCATGGCAATATTGCCGTTCTCCTTAAGCCGCTCAATTTCTACCAGCTTTTCCTCAGGTAACAGTTCTGATTTCACCTCAATGCCAAGCTGTGCGGCAAGGGCCGCCCCGGTACGCCGATTGTCCCCGGTCAACATAATGGCTGAAATATCCATTTCTCTAAGGCGATCCATGGCCTGTTTTGCCCCGGCCCGCAATTCATCACGCAGAGCAAAGGCGCCGATCAGCTTATCTTTTACAACAACAACGGCCACAGTCTTGCCTTCATTTTCAAGGGCCGCAATATAATTGTCCTCGCTCTGAGAAAAACTGGCAATTTCCTTTCCATAGCGCGGGGATGCAATTGTTACCAATTGCCCATCGACTTTTGCACTTACCCCACGCCCGCTTAAGGCTTTAGAATCGCTAACATCTACTATGCCGATATCACGTTCTTTAACCGCCTCTACTATGGCAACTGCTAACGGATGGGATGATCCCGCCTCTACAGCACCGGCAAGTTTTAGAAGATTTTCTTCAGTGCCCGAGAAACTCATGATATCCGTCACTTTAGGCGTCCCGGCGGTTAAAGTGCCGGTTTTATCAAAGGCAATCTGTTTGACCTGCCCGATGGCCTCCAAAACAGCGCCGCCCTTCATCAGCAACCCATGTTTTGCCCCCGCAGAAATACCGGAAGTAATCGCCGCAGGTGTCGAAAGGACCAGCGCGCACGGGCAACCGATCAACAATATCGCCAACCCCTTATAAACCCACACCATCATGTCCGCGCCAAAAAACATCGGAGGAACAAAGGCGATAAGTGCTGAAACAACGATCACTCCGGGCGTATAATATCGACTGAACCGATCAATAAAGCGCGCGGTTGGCGCTTTGCTCGCCTCCGCATCCTCAACCATGGTTAAAATCCGCGAAATCATGTTATTTTCTGAAGTTTTTTCGACCGTCAGGCGGATTAAACCATCAATATTGATCGAACCGGCAAACACATCATCACCTGCCACTTTTCGTTTGGGCATGGATTCTCCAGTCACCGCCGCCTCGTCAATGGCGGTTTCGCCCTGGCTGATGATACCATCCGCCGGCACCCGCCCCCCGGGACGTACTTCAATAATATCGCCCACAGACAATTGGTTGGCTTCAACCTCAACTACCCCATCATCGGTGACTAAAAAAGCCGATTTTGGTACCAGGTCTGCCAGTGCCTGCACAGATTTACGTGCCTTTGCCGCCGCCAGCATCTCCAGCATTTCCCCGATTAGAAACAAGAACACCACCACAGAGGCTTCAGCGGCCTCCCCAATGAAAATGGCCCCCACAACTGCAATTGTAGCCAGTGTTTCAATGCTGAAAGGTTGCCATACAAGCGCCCCCATCAACGCAGTACGCGCCAATGGCATCAGTGCTATCAGCGCGGCAAACGCAAACACATATTCCCCATAAGTGGGTAGAAAATAAGAAAGACCGGTTGCCACCAACAGTAACAAACCAGCAATGATAACCAATCGGCCTTTGCCGGTCTGCCACCAGGAAAGGTTTGAGTTATCAGGTGCCTCTTCTGGGCGATTGACCTTGTATCCCAACTTTTCTATGGCCCGCTCAATATGCCCCGTGTCGGATTTTCCATCACTCAGATTAAACTTAAGTTTTTGGCTGGTATAATTCAAAGACACATCTTCAACACCCGGGATGGCACAAACCACCCCCTCAATTTTGCTGGTGCAACTGGCACAATCCATACCCTCAATTACCAAAACCTTTTTTTTTTTTCAGCCACCGATCAAATCCTTATCAAAAAAACAACTTTTTTTCTTATAGAACCTACAGTAGCTAGAGCATCAAACAAAAAATTCACTTAAATCAAGACACGCATCTCCAACAATCACACTTGAACTGACACATGACGGCGAACCCCATAATTGACCTAATAAAATCACATAAAATTATCAGTATCCTTGATATTCAGTTTCCAAACACGCACAAAACATCTCAACCAGCTTCACAGCCCTTTAACTCCCTTCCGCTAATTTGTGCCCAAATATTATAAAGTGAGGCATCCGCATGGGCGAACAATTAAACAACGCTGCAAGCGTTGAAAACGAAGTGGGTGAAAAAGCCGCAAATGAAAAGAATCCGCCAGCAAGCCAACTGAAGCGAGATGAAATCCCTCCCTTCCCGCAATTTTATAACCTGTTTTACACCAGCGCCACCGATCCAAAACCCTCTTTTGCTGAACGTGCAAAGTCATTTATGGGTCAAGGCATGCCCAAAATGGTGGTTATCAGATCGCTGTATAATAAGTTTCTTAAGTTCGAAGCCTTCGACCAACGAATGGCAACAACATCACACGAAATGGGTAAGAACATTGGCACCGTTCACAAAGCAATTCACTCGGCCAGTAAGACCGCAAACACCTATTCCAACACATTGGAGCAGGCCAATTCAGTCCTGCACAAGGACTTGAACCGGAGCCAATTGCAGGCTGTTGCCCAGCAAATGCTCGAAAAAACTGCGGATATGCAAACAACAAACACCGAGCTTGAGCAAAGCTTGATCAACGCCCGGGATAATATAGAAAATTTGCAAAAATCCCTCGAAGAAATCCAAAAACAATCCGTAACCGATTCACTCACCGATATTAACAACCGCATGTTTTTTGATCAAAGCATCACCCATTCCATGGCCCAGGCAACCCGCAATAACGAACCCCTTAGTCTGGTCATGGTGGATATTGATCATTTCAAGATATTCAATGACACATTTGGTCATCAAACTGGCGATCAGGTATTGCGATTGGTGGCAAAAACTATCCAGAAAACCACCCGAGACAGCGACATTGCATGTCGCTACGGTGGCGAAGAATTCATTGTCATCCTGCCAGACACCGATCTGGAAGGTGCGGTCATTCTGGCTGAAAAAATTCGCCTCGCTATTGAGAGTGCAGAGCTCTTAAAAAAATCTAAAAACAAAAGCCTTGGCAAAATCACCGCCTCCTTTGGCGTCTCTCTGCTCCAAGAAGGCGATAGCGAAGCCAGCCTTATTGAGCGCGCTGATATGGCCCTTTACGCCGCGAAACGAAGTGGACGTAATTGTGTAAAAAGTGAAATGGAAAATAATTCACTAAAAATCTCTGCAGCATAAGAAAATAATATCCACTCAATTTTGCAAACTATTCACTTAAGTTTGATCAATCGCTTTCTTGACTCTCCAGCAACAGGAACGCCTAGGGTTGTAATGGATGCTTAAACTCGAAGGCGCAAGAATATGATGAATAACACCCCCTTTGGCGCAGACGACATGATGATGGGGTGGGGTACGGGTTATTCTGGTCCCCTGATCATGCTGGCAATCGCCGCATTGATTATACTTGCTGTGTTTGCGATATTCAAACCGCAAACGCCCCACCAGCTGGATCAACCAAGTCCTGAGCACAGCATAATCATCTTGAAAGAGCGCCTAGCCAGAGGCGAAATTGATGAAAAGGAATATGAGGTAAAACGCCGATATCTCGATAGGGAATAAAAGTGCCAAAGTGTATGGAGCACGGATAGATACAAGGCGGACCACGTGGAACTATCCCTAACGACCATAGTATTATTGCCTATCGGATTGGGGCTGCTTGGGTTTATTGAGCCTTGTACCATTGGTGCGCACCTTTTGTTCCTCAACAGCCAGAATAAGCGCACACAAGCTGAAAAAATCCGAGCACTTGCGCTCTTTATTGCTGTTCGCTCGCTGGTTGCCGGGACGTTCGGTCTGGCTGTTTCTTTTCTTGGTCAACGTCTCATTTCCCTGCAAACGGGAATGTGGTTAGTTTTTGGCTCGCTATATCTCATTATGGGCCTGGTAATGATTTCAGGAAAAGCCGGTATTATAAAGCGAAAGATTGATCTCGCCCCAGCCACATGGAAACACGCGCAAAACCCCGCCATTCAGGGGATCGCATTCGGCTTGAACATCCCCGCATGTGCCGCCCCAATACTATTTGGTTTGTTGAGTTTATCAGCAGGAAGTGGAACAATTGTTGCAGGGTTCACCATGATGTTCCTGTTTGGTCTCTTCCTATCTCTACCCTTGGCACTTTTTGCTTTTATACCACATTTAGCCTCCAAACTTGAGGGACTGGGCCAATGGTTCATCCGGGGTCGTTGGGTTATTGGCGCAATATTTATTGGATTGGGATCATGGTCAATATGGTTTGGTCTGTATGTTGATCCAGTAAACTGGTCAGGACAATGAGTTCAAAAACTATAAAAAACGTGCGGTTTTCCAAGGTCGCGGTTGCAGGAATAACTTTTCAAGCCGGCTCCGCCGCCATCGATTCCTCAACAATAATGTCGGCCTTGGTGTTTCAATTAACCGGAAATCCATTTCTGGTCGGTGCCGTAACAGCAATCTTAAGGTTTGGTTGGCTTTCCCCCCAACTCATTGTTGGTTTTCTTGCCCAACGCTCTGGAACGAGCATGCATTATTACATTATTGGTGCCTTTGGACGCGCCATCTGCATGGCCGTTCTGGCAGTAGTGCTATTTTTCGGCGCGCGCTGGGATCCAATACTTTTATCGACAATGGTTATGTTAATATGGACCGCTTATGCCTTTATCTCTGGCATTGTCGCCATTCCCTATAATGACATTGTTGCCCGCTCAGTACCATCTAACCTAAGAAGCCGACTGTTGGCCACGCGGTTTTTTGGTGGGGGTATTCTGGCACTTCTCGTTGTTGGAATTGCCGACAGGCTGGTTGGGAATTTGAATTTCCCCCTTTCATACGCAGCAATAATCGCGATGGCATCCATATTGATGTTTATCTCCTCACTTGTATTCACAAGTATGGGCGAACCGGAAACTAAAGCCACACATGCGATAAAACCAAGTTTTTTCCAGTACCTAAGGGATGGGATAAAAGTTTTTCACCGGGACAAAAAATTCCGATATTTCGTATATGCCCAATGGTTTGGCGGTGCGGTTCTTATGGCAATGCCGTTCTACGTGGTTTTCGCCAGTGCATCCGGATTTAATCTGGAACGCGTAGCGCTTCTATTAGGTGCTCAAACCATTGGGGCGTTATTGTCCAACGCTCTATGGGGGTGGTGGGGCGATACCCACGGTAAGGTTAGCTTGCTCAAGGCAATCACATTCGCAAGGATATTTCCGCCAATGTTGATTATTCTGTTGAGTTTTAGTTCCAGCTTCGACAACGGGGCAATGATATATATATTTGGTCTCACTTTTTGCATAACTGGAGCTTTGGCAAATGGACTAACAATCGCTATTATTGGGTTCTTGATGGAAATTTCTCCAAACGATCAGCGTCCAGCCTATAGCGGATACTTTAACGCCATAACTGCCCCCGCCTTCTTACTTCCGCTCGTTGCTGGTATAATTGCGACCTATTTTAGTTTTCTGTTTATATTTGTAATTTCAATGTTTGCCGCCATTCTGCAATTTCTTATTCTAAACAAACTCAGCAATGATACACGTTAAACAAAATATTGATTTCGTACTCGCAGGGCGTAGGTGATATACACAACCACTGACCCGAAGCGACCGGAAAAATTCAATGCTCAAAGCTATCACACTCTCAATATTCCTACTGACTTATGGAGTTTCAACACAGACCATGGCCCAGGATAACCCCTATAATCGCGCCCCTAACCACCTAGAGGGTGTCGCCTCCCCCTATTTGCAACAACATATATATAACGCCGTTGATTGGTATCCTTGGGGGCAAGAGGCATTGCAAAAGGCCCGCGATGAAAACAAGCCAATCTTTTTATCCATTGGATACTCTACCTGCCATTGGTGCCACGTCATGGCCCATGAAAGTTTTGATAATGACCAGATCGGGGCATTCCTCAATGAGAATTTCATTTCGATTAAAGTCGACCGTGAGCGCCGCCCTGATTTAGACGAACAATTCATGCTGGTTACCCAAGTTGTAAGTGGCAACGGGGGATGGCCCAACTCCCTGTTTCTCACCAAAGAGGGCGAACCCTTCTATGCGGGTACATATTTTCCCCCAAAACAGTTTTTAGATTTACTCAATCAAATCAATGGGCTATGGCAAGAACAACCAGATGCAGTAAAGGCCGAGGGTCTACGGATCGGCAATGTGGTACGCACTTATATGACCAGAAGCGCGGCCGCACAGGACCTCACACCAGAGGCGATTAGTGCCGCCGCAGATACACTTTTACGTTCAATTGACCCGGTAAATGGTGGCATTGGCAACGCCCCCAAATTCCCCCGGGAATCAAATATGTTGTTCCTGCTCGATCAAGCGGAACGTCGCGCAAATCCTGAGTTATTGACTGTAGTCACAAATGCATTGGATGGCATGATCAAGGGGGGGATTCACGATCAAATCGGAGGTGGATTTCACCGCTATGCTACGGATGCGGAGTGGCAAATTCCTCACTTTGAAAAAATGCTATATAATCAGGCGCTAATTGGGCGCATGCTGGTGCGCGCCTATATTGCGACAAATGAGTACCGCTACAAACGCGCTGCCATGCGAACCTTTGACTACGTTATACGCGAGATGCAAGATAGCGAAGGGGGCTTTTACTCTGCTCAAGACGCTGATTCCCTTGGGACCAATGGCGAACTTGAGGAGGGACCATTTTATGTCTGGACATCCGAAGAAATTAGGGCTGTTGCCGGAGGAGAAGCAGATTTTGCCCTTATGGCATTAAGTGTTACCTCCCGCGGAAACTTCGAGGGAGCAAATATTCCTCACCTAAATGCTTTCCCAAGTGAGGATGAGGTTGCATTCTATGAGCAACTTGATGGTGTAATGGATGTGCTGCGCACATCTCGTCTGATGCGACCAGCACCCCATCAAGATCAAAAAATCGTGGTCGATTGGAATGCCTCAATGATTGAAACATTGGCCGAAGCATCCCATGTTTTTAATCGTCCCGATTATTACAAAGCGGCACAAGATGCTGCCAATTTCATCACCCAAAACATGCTTAGCGATAATGACTTAAGCCGAGTTAGTTTTGAGGGAACCACCGGAGTGATTGCGCAACTCTCCGACTATGCCGGACTTGGAAACGCATTTCTCTCCTTATACGATTATGCCCCAAAAACCTCCGGCTCAGCGGCTAACAACGTTCTTTATCTGGAAACAGCCCAAGAACTTGCAAACCAAATCCACGAACGTTTTGCCAATGAGCAAGATGAAAATGCTCCGTTCCGGATGACAGCCATTCCTGAGGGATTAGGGGTCAATATACCGCTCGATGATTCTGAAGTTCCAGCAGGAAACGCCTTAACTTTGGCACTGTTTGATAGACTTGCAAAGCGCACCGGCGACCCCACCTACGCCCGACAGGCGGCCTTGCTGGCCGCCGCCCTTTCAGGCCACGCGCTGTCCTCACCTGCCTCCCGTTCCGCCACCTTAACCATTGCCTCCGCCCTTTCCCACGGAGAAATAGGGCCGGTGCGATATGTGGCTAACGGTAAGGTTAAAGTAATTGCAAACATCGACCGCTCTAACGGTTTAGTGACCTTAAATATTGAGATTGCACAAGGTTGGCATATCAATGCCAATGCCCCGCTGGAGGATTATCTTATCCCCACCCAACTAAGCGTAGCGGGAACACAAAGCGATCCGGACAGCTATCCGGATCCAATCATCAAGTCACTAGGATTTAACAACGAACCCTTGGCTCTTTACGAGCAACAGGTACAACTCGTTGCTCAGCTTCCAAACTTGAATAATAATGACCAAGGTCAAATATTGTTGAAACTTCAGGCGTGTTCTGACGAGATTTGTCTGGCACCCGAAGAAGTTATTTTCCCTCTTTGGGCAAATTAGTTTCTTTTCAAGCCGGAGCCGTCGCTTGCACCTGCGCTGCAGACGCCTGGGACATCCGCGCCATGTTCCACGCCCCATAGGTCGAAACCAAAAGAGGTACCAGATAGGTCAAAACAACCTTGACCATGTTGATGTTGCCACCCGAGAACACCGCATCTCCCTGGTTTATCAGGGTAAGGATTGTCCCCACAACCAAAGCTACAATCAGCGATTGCTTCAAGACTTTGGGCGAAAGGCACATTTGCAAGGGGGTTTTCCGTGTCATCTAAGTATTACTCCTATAATCAGAGCAATAAAGAGCCAACGTTAAAAAGCCGCTAATTCAAACGGTTAACACCCAGTATCATTTATCAAATGGAACCAAAGCTTCCGGTTGAGTGAGAGCCAGCTTAAGAGATCGCTCTATCCTGCCAACGCCGTTACCTCTGCGCCACGCAGTTGCTTTGCTTCAATGGGTTGATAAAGACCACGCGCCTCGGCCCGCTCAAATTCGCCGTTTGAGCCAATAACCGTATCCGCCGCCCCAAGCACCAAATAACCATCAGGTTTTATTGCTTTGCGCACCGAGGTAAGGACCTGGCGTTTGGTGTCCGCATTAAAATAGATCAATACATTGCGGCAATAAATCACATCAAAAACACCAATGTTGGTATAATTTTCAAGGAGATTAAGTTGAGAGAATTTTATCATCCGCTTCACATTGTCCGAAATAATCCAATGCGTACCATCCTGCGTGAAGTGCGCCACAAGAAGATCAACCGGTAGTCCCCGTTGTACCTCAAATTGTGTATAGCGCCCCTCTTTGGCCCGATTAATAGCACTTGGCGATAAGTCCGTTGCCACAATTTCCACACTCAACCCGGCCGACAAACGCTTATGTTTGAGCAATAACATTGCAATGGAATAAGGTTCTTGACCCGTTGAAGCGGCGGCACACCAGATGCGAATTTTGCCGGTTGTGCGTCGTGCCTTGGCGATTTGAGGAAGAATAATATCTTCAAATAACTTAAACGGCGTCTTATCACGAAAGAAAAATGTTTCATTGGTCGTCATCGCGTCAGTGACCGCTAGCTTTACGTCCTGTGGTGCCAGATTCAACCCCCGCGCCAATGCGCTCACATCATCATAGCCATGGGTTTCTGCAATGGGTTTAAGACGTGAGTCCACCAAATATTCCTTGGCTTGAGAAAGCACAATTCCTGAGCTTTTAAGAACAAACTCGCTGATAATTTTAAATTCCTGACTATTCATTTTTTACGCCCTTTTACTCAACATGATATTTCCAATTCTACTTGCCAGTTGCTCCAACGCAATCGCCTCCACACAAGCCCCGGCCGCCATAGCAGCACCCGGCATGCCCCAAACGATGGAGCTTTTTTCGTCCTGTGCGAACACAGACCCTCCGGCATCCGCAATTTTTGTCGCCCCCAACGCCCCATCTGTGCCCATGCCGGTGAGCACAACGCTAAGGGTTGAACTGCGATAAATTTCAGCAATACTTTCAAACATCGGATCAACCGCAGGTTTGCAATGGTTAATTGGCGGGCCATCCTCAAGCGCGATATGGGATTTCCCACCCACTTGTTTTAAGCGCATATGAAAGCCCCCCGGCGCCACATAAAGATGCCCCGGCAACACTTCATCCCCTTCTTTTGCCTCGCCTCCAAGAAGCCCTGTTAGGCGGCAAAGACTTTCCCCTAACAACGTCGTAAATGTGGGCGGCATGTGTTGTGTCACCAAAACTGGCAGATGATTTAAACGTCCCTTGAGCTCCCCTAACATTTTCGACAACGCCGCCGGCCCTCCGGTCGAGGAGCCAATCGCCAATATTCTGGGAGTTATTTTTGAAGCCTTGCGCAACGAAAACTTGGTATCAGGCGGCGGAATAACCCCCCACCTTTGATGGTTGGGTGCCGGAACAGATGAAGGTGCTTTTTTTATACCTGATCTGGCAATGTGCGCGACTTTTTCAGGCGCATTTTCTCCAATAGGAACAAGACCAGCAAGGCCGGATATTTTTCCAATCAACTCATCGCGAAACACCGCGCGCGCATCAACACCATCTTTGGCAAAAGAGGGTTTTGCCAAATAATCCGCCGCCCCCAAATGCATCGCCTTCAAAGTTACCTCGGCATTGCGGCGCGATAGGGTTGAAGCTATCAATACCTTTACCCCCGGTGCTGAACGCAACAAACCGGGTAATGCCGTGAGCCCATCCATAACCGGCATTTCAATATCTAGGATTATTATATCAGGTTTTGCCGCCGCCACTTTGTTAAGAGCCACTTGCCCATTGTCCGCAGCAGCAACCACATCAACCCCAGCCATCCCCTCAAGCCAGCCTCGGATCATGCCCCGCACCACCGCAGAATCTTCAACCAACATAACCCGTGTATTAGATTTTTCTGCCATTGTTACACTTGCAACATTCATATCTCGTGCTCGCTGTTTATTGTTGAGCCGAGCATGAAGGATTAAGGTAAGCTACGGGTTGATATCAGTTTAAGTACAACCTCTTATGACAAGAGAAAATAATGCATCTTTCCCCAATTTTTGACAAACGAAAGGCCCCTAACACAAGTGTCAGAAGCCTTTTGAACAAGCGAGTGTAACCTTAGTCACATCGGGATTTATTCAAACCCAACCTCGTTAAATTTGCTTTCGAGAATCTCACGGTCAAAGGGCTTCATCATATATTCATTGGCCCCCGCCTTAAGCGCCATTGCAATGTGGCCAACATCATTTTCCGTGGTGCAAAAAACCACTCGCGGTTTATCGCCCCCCTCATAGGCCCGCAATTGCTTTAAGAATTCGAGACCCGACATAATGGGCATATTCCAATCGAGCAAGATTGAGTCAGGCATCTCAGCTGTGCATTTATCAAAAGCTTCCTGACCATCTTCAGCCTCATCAACTACAAAATCCAGGTCTTCCAGAAAACGCCGCGCAACCTTGCGAACTACACTTGAATCATCAACCACTAAACAAGACTTCATTTTATTTTCCTCATTTTCTCGCGTTGCGTTAGTCGCTACGCAGCTTCCTTCTTCATCAAACCATCAATCAGTGCATCAATATCAAGCACCACAAGTAATTCATGCTCCAGCCGATAAGTACCCAGACTTAGCTGAGCCCACTCTGGGTCAAGATTAACCGGGTTTGGTTCAAACATATTGTCAGACAGTGTAACCACTTCTCCCAAAGTATCAGTTAATAACCCGTAGGATTCATTGGCATAATTCACCCCAACAGCGGGACGTTCGCCAATTTCCTCGTTTACGGCCACCAGCCCCATAATTTTTGACAAGTCGATAATCGTAACGATACGCCCGCGCAGATTTAACACCCCCGCAATTTGATCAATTGCCAATGGTACCGGCGTGAAATTGCTCGGAAAAAACACATCGTGAACCTTTTCGATCGGCAGACCAATCATTTGATTTGCCAGTCGAATGGTCACAAACTGCTTACCGCCCTGCGAACTTCCATGCGCTACTTGTGTATCATAGCTCATGCTGCAATCTCCACGTCCACATGTTGAGTTGCACCCTTAAGTGCATCAATCAAACCCTTACGATCAAATTTCGCCACGTAAGCAAACAGCCCCAATTCACTTGCCCGCGCCTCTGCCTGTGGACCTGTAAATGCCGACAGGGCAATAAAGGGCCAGTCTTTTGCATTCGCATTACCATTCAATAGCTTTGCCAATGTGAAACCATCCATATTGGGCATTTCAATATCTGAGACAACGAAGTCAAAAATTTCTCCATTCTTAACCCGCTCAAAGGCTTCTAAACCATCTTCGCACACGCTCACCTGATAACCCGCCCCCTGCATCACAGGCACAATCATCGAGCGGAAAAACTGACTATCCTCCGCATAAAGAATATGGGGACGTCGACTTTGCATTTGTTCCTTACGTTCAAACCAATCGGCATATGCCAATGGTAAGAAATGCCCGACATCCAAAATCTGTGTGGCTTTACCCGCAACAATTGCGCTGCCTAAAAAGCCCTCTTTGTCCGCATCCACCTGCAACTCCAGTCCGTGATCAATAATGTCCACAATCCGGTCGACAACCAGCCCCATTGAGCGTTCCCCTTCTGAGAAAACCAAAATAGGCAACCGGCCTTCAGTTTTATGACTTGCGGCTTCGTCCACATAGATCAACGGCATCAATCGATCACGATATTGCACCACATATCGATCACCCGAGCGTTCAATAGTTTTCACATCCAATTCTTCCAAGCGTGTCACCAGGGCCAATGGAACAGCCTTTGGGTCAGCTGAGCCTGCTTCAAACAAAAGAAGTGAATTCACTTCAGGAATATTCTGATTAACATCCTCTTCAACCTCGGCCTGCGCTTCCTCAATCCCTGTTTGACTGATAGCTTGTGCGACCCCATTCGGGTCAACAATTAGAATAACCGAACCATCTCCCATAATTGTATTGCCTGAGAACATGGTGACTTCCTTAAGCATGCCCGACATGGGTTTGACGACAATTTCCTCCGTATGGAAAACCTGATCAACGACAATACCGAATTCTTGCGCTCCTACCTTTGTCACAACAATAAAGATGTTTTCTCCGCTTGCGCCCGTAGACAGAGCTTCATCGGCTCCCTTATCCATCCCCAACAGAGTCTGCATCCGCACGAGCGGGAGAAGGTTGTCCCGCAGGCGAAGCACCTCCGCATCTTTTATCTTTTCAATTCTATGTTCGCCCGTTGGATTGGCCCGTACCAACTCACTCACCGCCAATTGAGGAATGGCAAACCGTTCCCCTGCCACATCAACAATCAATGCTGGAATAATAGCCAATGTCAGAGGGATTTTGACCTTTACAGACGTGCCTTTACCCTCAACTGAATTCAGGTCAATTGTGCCCCCGATAAGTTCGATGTTCGTGCGCACCACATCCATGCCAACCCCACGGCCAGAAACAGAAGTCACCTTCTCTGCCGTAGAAAATCCCGCGTGGAAAATCAGCTTATTCACCTGCGCGTCAGACATATCGTCGAGTTCAGCCTGGGTAGCAATTTCTTTTTCCAGCGCCTTCTCGCGCAACTTTGCTGTATTAAGACCTTTACCATCATCGGCAATTTCAATGATTATGTGACCACCCTCATGATAGGCAGCTACAGTAATTTTTCCCGCTTTTGGCTTACCCGCCGCCGCCCGAATATCGGGCGCTTCAATCCCATGATCAGCGGAATTGCGCACCATGTGGGTCAGAGGATCTCGGATCAATTCCAGCACTTGTCGATCAAGTTCTGTTTCTGCTCCCACCATTTCCAGATCAATCGGTCGATCAAGTTCCATTGACAGGTCCCGCACGATACGTGGCAATTTTCCCCATGCATTGCCAATGGGTTGCATGCGCGTTTGCATCACCCCCTCTTGCAATTCAGCCGTCACATTTGAGAGACGCTGTAGGGGCGTATCAAATTCATTGTCCTTGTGCCGTCCTGAAATTTCCAGCAATTGATTACGGGTTAAAACCAGTTCCGAAACCATCGTCATCAACGTTTCAATTGTGTTGACATTAACCCGAATAGTTTGGCTGGCACTGCGATCGACCTTGGGTTTATTTTCAACGGGTTTCTTTTTTTCAACTGGCTCTGGCAATGCAAGTTCAGGCCCATCAGCCGCAGCAAAAGCAGCATCCAAATCCGCCAACGACACTTCACCCGGTTTTAACTCTCGCCCCATAGGCCCACCAAGATCATCCAGCTTATCGTCCAGATCCTCTTCGCTCACCTCAAGATCAGGAACAACATTCAGTTCAACATCCGCACCAGAATTTTCCTCAGATACATTGTTTTCTGGAGGAGTTGCCTCAACCACGCCTGCACTATCTGGTTGTGCGCTTTCTATAACTCCAGCCAGCACCAGCAAAGGGTTGATCAGGTCACTATCATCCCCATCTGGTTCCGTTTGATTTTCTTCTAATTCCTCCAAGATCATTTTAATTCGATCAATGGAATTGAGAATCGTTGAAACCCCTTCTCCGGTAACTTCGGCACCATCGCGATAGGTGCCCATCAGAGTTTCGCCCGCATGGGCCAATGCCTCAAGACGTGGCAATCCTAAAAATCCACATGTGCCTTTAATCGTATGAACCAGACGAAACACATTCCCCAAAATTTCAGAATTATTTGGCTCACGTTCAAAACGCACCAATTCACTATCAACG
>JAJRRG010000281.1 GCA_024279675.1 Alphaproteobacteria bacterium | reverse complement strand
GTATATTCTTTGCCGTTTACATCAAGAACTTGCTTGGCATTAAAACTGTTAAGGGAGGATATTGTCACTTTTAGCCACCTGTAATTTTTATGTGGAATTTTAGGCTGATTTGATTTGCCCATGGTTCGTTTGCCTTATAGGACAGAAAAGTTAGGGTTGCCAGCCTTCACAAGCATCAATATCAGTTGATCCATGAATCAAAATGGTAAATTTCCGTCACTTTTATGTTCCGCCAACAATCTTGGATGTATCCGGGACGGATATCCCGTTTTTGCAAATATCGACTTTAGTGTTAAATCCGGGGAAGCGTTGATTGTACGTGGCCCCAACGGATCGGGAAAATCATCCCTGCTCATGATTTTATCGGGCATTCTACCCTTTCATGGGAAGCTAGCTTTCACGCACGCCGATACCCCCCCCAATCAAACCAATGATAACGACACACCAATATCTCAACTTATCCACCACGTGGGTCATCAAAACGCGATGAAGAGCGACCTGACTCTCGTGGAAAATTTAAAATTCTGGATTGCCCTTAGCGGTGGAAATGACGCCGCAATTCCTGAGGCCCTATCCAAGGCCGGCCTGGCAGGTCTGGATAATTTTACCGCTGGACATCTCTCCGCCGGACAAAAACATCGGCTCTCGCTCGCCCGTTTGTTGGTTAGTCCACGTCCCATCTGGATTTTGGATGAACCCAGTTCCGCCCTTGATACACAGGGGGATATCTGGATCGCCCAACTCATTGATACCCATATCGCCCAAGGTGGAATGGCTATCACGGCGACCCATCGCTCCATCCAGCTTGGGGCCAAAACGCCCCACAAAACCTTGACCATGAAAGCAATCTCAAGCAGAGCAAACTCAACTTATGAAAACTCAAGCAAGGCGCGTCCATGAACGCTTTTTTCGCTATCATCACCCGCGATATCAAGTTGGCTTTAAGGAATGGCGGCTCAACCATAACCCTACTTGCATTCTTCCTCACAATTGGCGTTATTATGCCCATCGCCATTGGTCCCAACAAACAATTGCTCGCAGAACTTGCCCCGGCGATAATCTGGGTCGCGGCATTGTTATCTTCACTTTTGGGTTTAGACCGCCTGTTTATCAGCGATCATGAGGATGGAACCCTTCTCGGGCTGCAGCACGCTCAAATTTCACTCACAGCCATCACTTTTGCCAAACTTATCGCCCATTGGCTGATCACCGCACTGCCCCTCATTCTGGCAACCCCGGTTCTTGCTGTTATGCTGTTCATGGATATGCCAACATTTTTAGCCACCATTCTAGCTCTATTACTAGGCACGCCAGCTCTGGTTACGCTTGGGGCGCTGGGAGCAAGTGTTGCTGTGACCTTAAAAAGAGGTGGCATAATCGCCCCGATTTTAATCATGCCCCTGACCATGCCCGTGCTGATATTTGGCATTTCTACAACAAATAGTCTGGCAGGCCCGGACGCGTCAAATTCCGCCCTGTTATTTCTCTCTGCCTTCTCACTTCTTAGTGTAGCCTTTATTCCCTTTGCCATAGCCCTTGCATTAAGAACCGCCGAGGAATAGATATTCTTAGGGCAAAAACGAGAAAGTCAGGACATTAAAAGAGCAACATGAGTGTACAGGCAAAAACACCAAACTGGTTCTCAAAACTAGCCCATCCGGGCGTCTTTTTAAGCTGGTCCCAACATTGGATTATGCCCCTTGCGGTGCTAACGCTTATTACCTTTGTAATCGGCCTGTATTACGCGTTTTTTAATTCGCCCGCAGATTATCAAATGGGCGAAACCGTGCGCATCATGTATATTCATGTGCCCAACGCTTGGCTGTCTCAAATGGTCTATGGCCTCATGGCCGTGTCCGCCATTGGCTCCTTAGTATGGCGTCATCCTCTCGCCGATGTGGCGATGAAAGCCGCCGCCCCCCTTGGCGCAGCGTTTACAGCCCTTGCCCTATTTACAGGTTCCCTATGGGGACGACCCACATGGGGAACATTTTGGGAATGGGATGGGCGTATGACCTCCACCCTTGTTTTATTCTTGATGTATATTGGCCTTGTCGCCCTGTGGCAGACCTTTAATGATCAATCCCGAGGCGCACGCATTATCGCCATTTTCACCCTTGTTGGCGCTATCAATATCCCCATCATCAAATTTTCTGTTGAATGGTGGAATACCCTACATCAACCAAGTATTATCAAGGCCGATGGGCTTTCAATGCCCCCCTCAATCGCCACGCCCCTGGTGATTATGATGCTGGCCTTTACCCTGTTATTTTTCACCCTTCATATGATTGCCATGCGCAGCGAAATACAACGTCGGCGTGCCAATAATCTAGAACGCCAACACATCAACCAGACTATGGGAATATCCCAATGATAGATTTAGGACCCCACGCCGTTTATATTGTGAGTGCCTACGCTGGTGTTGCTATCGTCACCTTCGGGTTAATTGCCTGGGTTTTATTGAACTCGAAAAAACAACAGTCGCGGTTGGCTGATCTAGATGCACGTGGCGTTAAACGCCGTTCACAAGGCTAGGGCCCTGACCCCAAGGAAATCAACAAAATGAACCCTCAGCTAAAACGCGGATTATTTATGTCAGTCCCCCTGCTTGTGGTTGCCGCCATGATTGGTCTTTTTGCCTCGACCATAAACCGCGATACCAGTTTGCTGCCATCGGTTTTAATCAACAAACCAGCCCCTGAATTTTCCCTTCCCCCCATTGAAAATATCGAAAACAATCTTCCCGGATTTTCCAAACAAGATCTTTTAGGTCGTGTCAGTATTGTTAATGTTTTTGCATCCTGGTGCATCCCCTGCCGGGATGAACATAAGTTTTTTGTTGATCTGGCTGCCAATTCCGATGTCATAATTTATGGGCTCAATCAAAAGGATAGCTCAGAAAACGCGCGTCAGTTTTTGCGTGAACTTGGCAATCCCTATGATGCCATCGGAGCGGACACAAACGGTCGGGTTTCCATTGACTGGGGTGTATATGGGGTTCCAGAAACCTTTGTGATCAATGCTGAGGGGACGATCACTTATAAGCAAATTGGCCCCCTCAACGAAAGCACCTATCGCAATGGCCTACTGCCTGCCATCGAAGCGGCAAAAAATTCTAGCTAGTTGGCCTCTTTGTCCGTCTGGGTATATTGATTAAGAATTTTTAGCTGCATCAGCGAAAACACAACCGTAATCGGCATAATTCCCCACACCTTAAAGGTCACCCATTGATCGGTCGTAAAATTTCGCCAAACCACTTCATTTAGAATGGCCAATGCAAAAAAGAATATACCCCAGCGAAGCGTAAGAATGCTCCAGCCCTTGGGCTGCAATTTGTAAACATCACCAAACACATATTTAAGCAGAGATTGACCAAACACCAAGCCCCCCAACAATACGCCCCCGAACAAAATATTAACAATGGTGGGCTTCATTTTAATGAACGTATCATCCTGCAAATAAAGCGTTAATCCGCCAAAAACCAACACCACAACCCCTGTAACCAAAGGCATAATGGCCACACGTTTCAATATAAGCCAGGACAGGGTTAGCGAAATCGCCATCGCGATCATAAACACCCCGGTCGCCAAAAAAATAGGTCCCGGAAAAATAGCATTTAGGGATGGGTATGCCGCAAGGATCGATTTTCCCTTAGCATTGATAACGAAAAACAAAATGAGCGGCCCAAGTTCTAAAACCAGCTTAACAAGTTGGGGTTTTAGTTCAGCCCAGTTCAACTCTTCAGCCTCGCCGGTGGTATCTGGTTTTTCGCTCATTATACTTTACTCATCCTGCTCAAAATAATTTTCTTCAGTATTCCCGGCAATTGCGGCAGCAAATTCACCCGGAACAAAAGATTCCAGATCATCAACCCCCTCGCCAACACCGATAAAATGCACCGGAAGCGCGTGCTTTTTGGCAATCGCCACCAAAATACCGCCCCGGGCGGTTCCATCAAGCTTTGTCATCACTAAACCGGTAACGCCGGCTCTTTTCCCAAATATCTCAACCTGCTGTAGTGCATTTTGCCCTGTGGTTGCATCTAGGGTCAACAGTACAGCATGGGGAGCATCCGCATCAACTTTTTTGATTACCCGAATGATTTTCTCCAACTCGGCCATCAATTCATCGCGATTTTGCAACCGACCCGCCGTATCAATAATTAAAACATCAGTGCCGTCTTCTGTAGCCTTGGCTACCGCATCAAATGCCAGACCCGAAGCGTCCGAACCCGCCGGGCGTGTTATCACCGGCGAATTAGTGCGCGTGCCCCAAATTTGCAATTGCTCAATTGCCGCCGCACGAAACGTATCCCCCGCCGCAAGCAAAACCGTATGCCCGGTACGGGTAAACTTATCGGCTAACTTACCAATTGTTGTCGTTTTACCCGACCCGTTAACGCCGACCATCAAAATAACAAATGGTTTGACGGATGTATCAATTTCAAATTCTACCGCCACAGGTGCTAAAACTTTTTCCACTTCCTCCGCGAGTACGGCCCGCACGTCGGCAAGTGAAATTTCCTTGTCAAATTTGTCCTTCGACAATGCCTCTGTGATACTCATTGCGGTATCAACACCAAGATCCGCTTGAATGAGAACATCCTCAAGCTCCTCCAATGTGGCATCATCGAGCTTGCGTTTGGTAAACACCGCCCCGATGTTGTCGCTGAGTTGGTCTGAAGTGCGTTTTAAGCCCGACGCCATACGCTTGAACCAACCAGCTTTTTCACCCGTCCCCGCCAGTACATTAGGCTCAGGCTCAGGCTCAGGCTCAGGCTCAGGCTCAGGCTCAGGCTCAGGCTCAGGCTCAGGCTCAGGCTCAGGCTCAGGCTCAGGCTCAGGCTCAGGCTCAGGCTCAGGCTCAGGCTCAGGCTCAGGCTCAGGCTCAGG
>JAJRRG010000280.1 GCA_024279675.1 Alphaproteobacteria bacterium | reverse complement strand
CAGCGTTTCAAAATACCCAAATAATCCTGCACATCCCATGCCGCCCGTCCGATAAACAATCCATCAATATGGGAGCTTGTAATAAGTTCTGCGCAATTATTTGCATTCACACTGCCGCCATACAGGCAGGGAAGTTTTCGCCCCAAAATATCGCTGACAATTTGAGAAATCATCTGATGGCGTTGGTTGGCATAGTCGGCGCTTGCGGGTATGCCATTATCCCCAATAGCCCAAACTGGCTCATAGGCAAAAAGCATAGGAGCATTTTTTTGTATGCCCTCTAACTTAGCTAACGCGCCTGTAATCTGGGCACTTAAAACCTCTTCTGCTTGCCCCGCTTCACGTTGCGCTAGCGTTTCACCAATACAAATTAGTGGTATTAACCCGTGACGCACCGCCGCCTCTACTTTCAAGCCAACGGTTTGATCAGTTTCCCCAAAAAACTCACGTCGTTCGGAATGCCCCAATTCTACCAAATCAAGATTGCAGTCCTTGAGCATCATTGGAGATATTTCCCCCGTCCATGCGCCGGTATCGGCCCAATGCATGTTTTGCGCACCCACTTTAACAGAAGTCTGCCCAAGTATTTTTTTAACCTCACGAACGCTTGTAAAGGGCGGAACCACAAATCTTTGAATTGTGTCATCTCGGTCAGCATCAACGGCACACAGCTCATTTGCAAACTGCTCAGCCTCAGCCAGTGTTTTGTTCATTTTCCAACTGGTGCCAATCCAGATATCGGGTAATTTACTCATATCAAACCTTTTCAACTTGCTTCATGACCATTCTAAAATGGGGTCACGCTAAATATTTAGATCCTCTGCCCCAGTATCAATATGAGGGGCCCAAAATGCGATAGATTCAGCAATGTGAGGAATGACTTGCCGATCGCTCGGCTCCCGTTCCTTGAACGATAATTCAAGGCAGATTTCATTATTCTTACCCCCACCTTCCCTGATAGCCGCCAACAAAGGTTTCGGTTGAATTTTTCCCTTGGCATTAAATTGCGTTATGAATGGGCGATGTCCCCCCTTATCCAGCAACGATTGCTTGATATGAATAATGGGTGAAACTTTTGGCACCGCCCGCGCCCAGGCGTAAGGGTCAAAATCATCGGGATTGGCGCTGGTAACGTCCCCATGATCAATATCCGCCATCATCCACATGGGGATTGCCATATTTGCGGCTTCAAGGCGTGCCTGCAAAGCTAGGGCACCCTCAATGGTTTCGCCAAATTCGCGCCCAACGGACATTGGCTCCCAAAACAAAAACTTCAAACCAGCTTTTTTTGCATGCTCTGCAACCTCAGCCCAACAATCAATGGCGATCTTGATCATCTCTGCTTGACGCTCAGGAGTATCAAAATCCTGATAAGTAAAAATTGCGAATTGCGTACCAACAGAAGTCGCGCCCAATTCAGCGACAATATCCGCATTAGTCTTAAACCAGTTTACATAATATCGACGAACATCCGGGTCAGGGTGCCCAAAGTGATTTAAGCGACCATAGGGACCCGTCATGCCTGACGTGATACGCACACCGGTACGCAATTGCGCACGACGCATTTGCGCTATCAGTTTGTGAATAAGCGGGAGGGGCCAACTTGGGTTGATAAACTCATGGGTAAGTTGAACGTCACGAATTTTTAGGTCATGGGCAATACAATCTATCAAGTCATCAAGATCAGCAAATCGATTGACCAGGGGGCTCGTATTTAAGGAAAGTGAAAAACTCATACCTTCTCCTTCAAGCACTCAATTGGAAAAAAGGTGCGCTTATCGTTCAGTGAAACCTCAAATTGGTCACCCAAAAAAATATCTCTTCTATCCGACAAAGCTTCAATATCCGTCTGAATTTCACTCACCGGCCCATTCCATAACGCGCGAGGCAGGCAGCACCATATGCGGCTTCATTATTTAGGGGCGCAGACATTGCAACACCCAGCCTGCGCTCTCGGATACGCGTCCATACCGGGTTTTGTGCCCCCCCACCAACTGAGCGCAAAGATTTTAGCTTAGGCGCACCCAATTTAGTAAGTTTTGCATAGGCGAGTGCCTCAACCCCCGCAATTCCTTCAAAAATTCCCTTAAGGAACTGCACCCGATTATTGGGTGTGGGGGACATTTTTGGACTAAAGTTTGGGTCAGAAATCGGAAATCTTTCCCCCGGTTTTACCAGCGGATAATAATCAAGTCCGCTATCGGTTTCTGCATCAATTTCATCGGACAGATATTCCATTTCGTCCGCACTAAAATGCGCCAATAATACATTTCCACCCGTGTTGGATGCACCACCCGCCAACCACTTACCCAAAATATGATGGGAATAAACCCCGCTTGCAGGATCAAAAATTGGAATGTCCGACAACAGCTTAATTGTTAAAGTCGTTCCTAATGCGCTGACACCATCCCCTGAGTTTTTCGCACCAGTTGCTAAAAAAGAGGCACAACCATCCGTCGTCCCCGCAAGGATTGTTACATTTTCGCGCAACCCAAACTCCCTAGCCATCTCCGGCAAAACCTTAGCCACAATAGAGCCGGGGCGATTAACCTCTGGCAAAACCGACATATCCAAACCCGTATTTTCAATCCAGCTCGGCCAACAGCCAGCAACCGGATCAAAGCCGGTTTTAAGCGCATTATTATCATCACTCGCATAGGTGCCGCATAGCTTTCCCGCTATCCAATCCGCCTGATGAACAACACGCACCTTTCCGTGCTGCTGCTGGAAAATCAGCGCCTTAGCCAATCCACTGGTTGGCCCGTGGGCCGCACTTTGAACGGGCGCATGCTGGGCTATGGTTTTAAGAATTGCCTGATCCGCACAAGGGTCATTATACATTCGAGCATCGGCCAATGGCCCCCCTTCCTTAGTGATGGGAATCATTGTTCCTGACGTACCATCCACACACAAGGCAACAACTTGCGACCCGTCAATTTGTTCAAGCATATTGGATAGAGCCGTTTTTGCGGCATCCCACCAAATCTGAGGGCTGCGCCAATTGGCGCCATGATCACCCAGCAAGGACTTGCCTTCTCCAACCACAAGACCATCATAGGTCATGGCGATTGCACGCGCGCCCGACGTTCCTAAATCCAGACCTACATATATGTCACTGTTTGGCATTGAGCGCCTGTCGATATTTTTCCGCATCCCAATCCAAAAGCTCAAGGTTTTGATCGAGCGTTAAATAGTTTAACTGGGCCGCTTTTGGCAGACGCATAATTAGATCGACCAAACAACGCATGAGTGCATGGGCACCAGAGCCAGCCCCCTTGCGCACCACAACACCGCAATCTGGCACAATCAAAAAAACAGGCACAGGGGCATCATTGCCAGTCAAACGAGCCACGGCCTGATCCAAGGTTTCACCCGCCAACACAACAGATGCACCGATACCACAAAAAATCACATGATCCGGGTAAAGAGAACCGGCGCTAGCGACACTTAACCGGCTTGGATCAAGCGCCAGCTGATGTAATGCGGTGTAGTCTGGTAATTCATAGGAGCTTTTGGCCACAAGTTCTTCTAACTGCCCTAAGTTCGGCGATAGCTCTACATGGGGCGTTACGCCAAGGCGGTTATGCACATCGTATAGCAACGCAACTGTTTGCGCGACGGTATCACCGGCGACAATTACGCCGTGATTTCCAAGCACAATTACGTTAGTATCTTGTTTAAGTTCCTCTGCAACAAGCCGTGCCAAATTAGCACCGGGCTTGGCATATTGAACAAATCCCCAATTAAGCCCGTTAAACTTTTCGGCAAGCATTTCCTTGCCATTTACCTGCACCGCATAAACCAAGGTATGAATACAATGGGCATGCATCACCACGCGCTGGGGGAAAACCGCATGCAGGGAAGTCTCAATTGAAGGTCGAAGGTCAGCGCCGCCCGGCAACAGGAATTGAGCGGGCATATCCGCCCTCGCCTCCCCCGCTTTTAGCGCCTTTTGCATTTCTGGCAGATCAACTGGAACAAAAATATCGCTATTATCCGCATCGCTAAGCAATTTTCCCGACGCCTTAATCCACATAACGTTGGCGTCTTTAATCGACGTATTTCCCCCGGCAGCCTGTATCAGCATGGAATCTTGCCCAATCTGAACTGATGCCTTTTTAAGTGCCAAGAATTCCAGATCAAACCATTCCGGGGAACTTTTCATTATCATCTAATCACCAGCGCTAGAATTTTGTTACTTCACCAATTTCTTAGAAAAATGCCTGCGCTGTAAGTCCAGCGCAAGCGTAGGTCAACCGCACCTATTGCCATTTACAAAATGGTATTTACTCTTTTTTGGAGGTTTTTGCTGCTTGAGCGGCTTGAGCGGCCCCTGCGGGCATATCCCCAAAATAGAAATTATATCCTGGAATATACTTTCGACGTTCGCGTAATACCATGCCCTCAAACGGGTACACATCACTCTCACCACATGCAATATCATGGCAGGGCAAAATATAATCAGCCCGCTTATCAATTTCTTCCACAGACTTCCAACCATCATAGGAATTAACAAACCGCGCCGGCACCCAATAGCGCCACTTTTCTTCTTCGTTTGGTTCAAGGTTGCGTGCTTCAAAAATCGCATCGCCACAAATAACGATATCACCTGCTGTAGTTGCAATCGTTACACCCATATGGCCAACAGCATGCCCCGGAGTGGGGAACATGGTAACACCAGGAAGAACTTCAGTTTCTTTGTCAATCACCTCAAACGCACACCCAGCATAAGCCGGCTCAATACCAATAACTGGACTTTCATAAGTGCGGTAATAAAGCGGCAAGGGGTTATAGGCCATCTCGATTTCAGCCTTTGGCGCAATATAGCGAGCGTTCTTAAACTCTTTCATGTTCTGAACATGATCCCAGTGCAAATGGGTAAAAACAATGGCATCAATCTCATCAGGATCTACGCCAAGAACCTGCTTCAAATGCTCATGCACCTGAAGGCAGCCACGCTTTTCGCATTTATGATGGTATTTTGTCGCCCGCTCTTCATCACATAGCCCGGTATCCACCAGAATTTTATGCTCACCAGTATCTATATAATAGCAATAACAAGGTTGCCATTTTTTTTTACCCGCGGGGCCTTTCCAGAAGATATATGTGCCGAGATCTCCTTCAAGCCAGCCGGTGTTAATTGGGTAAATTCGGGTTTCTGAAACGCTCATCGCGGGT